>JACCXF010000306.1 GCA_013697295.1 Actinomycetota bacterium
GACGAAGGTTCTCGTCCATCCGGTACGGGTCGACGACCTTGCCGGGATTCATCTTCCCGTCGGGATCCCAGATCGCCTTGAAGTCTCGAAAGGCCTCTATCAGCTCGGGTCCGAACATCTTCGGGAGAAACTCGGCCCGAGACTGGCCATCGCCATGCTCCCCCGAGATGGACCCGCCATAGCCAACAACCAGATCAGCAGCCTTCTCGATGAACGCTCGGTTTCTCGAATCGTAACTATTGGGCTCTCGGAGTTATCGCAGAGCTTCTCTTGCGAACGCCTTCAGGCCAGCCGCTGGGTTCGTCTCGGCGTGCCAGCCCAGTTCTAGGCGCGCCCGTGCGGGGGACGCGAACACGTGGCGCACGTCTCCGATCCGGAACGCGCCCGTCACCACCGGCTCGATGTCGCCATCGAAGGAATCTGTGAGGATCCGCGCGACCTCCAGGATGGGTGTTGGAGATCCGGTCGCGATGTTGAACGCCCCGGTCGGTCCGTCTTCCTGAAGAGCAGCCACATTCGAGCGCGCGACGTCACGCACATGGATGAAGTCCCTGATCTGGGCCCCGTCTTCGTAGACGAGTGGCGGCTCACCCGCCTGCAGCGCACTGCGGAAGATGCTCGCAACCCCTGCGTACGGAGTATCTCGTGGCATGCGTGACCCGTAGACATTGTGGTAGCGAAGCGCTACCACGCTCGCCCCGGTCTCCCGTCCGAATGCGGAGCAGAGATGCTCTTGATGGAGCTTCGTCGCGGCGTAGACGTTGCGCGGGTCGGTGCGGGCGTCCTCGGTGACAGCCAGTGGTTCCAGCGGCGAGTCGCATTCGGGACATGAGAGCTCGAACATGCCCGCCTCGAGCTCTAAGATCCTCCTCGGGGGCGGGTTCACCGTGCCGTGCATCGGGCACTCGTAGCGTCCTTCGCCGTAGACCACCATGCTGCTGGCCACGGCAAGGCGCCCGGTGAAACCCACAGAGTCGAGGACCCTCAGAAGAGCCGCGGTGCCGAGGTCGTTATTGTCGACATAGGCGGTGACGTCCTGGAACGACCGCCCCAGCCCCACCATCGCCGCTTGATGGGACACCGCGTCGACTCCAGCGACCGCTTCGGCGAGAGCCTCTACGTCCCGGAGGTCGATGAAGCGGTAGTCCACCCGATCGTCGAGGTAGTCGGGCTTGCTCTCGTGGGCTGCGGGCAGCAGGGAGTCCACCACGACCACCTCGCAGCCGTCTTCGACCAGTGCATCGACGACGTGTGATCCGATGAAGCCGGCTCCACCCGTAACTAGGACCTTCATCGGGCCGGCTGAGAGATAGGTAGCTTGACCGTGAAGCGGCAGCCGTCCTGCTCGTTGACAACTGCGATCTCACCTTGATGCGCTTCCACGATCCCTCGGGCGATCGCGAGCCCGAGGCCGGCACCCGTGTCTTGCGCGGGGCTCCGGGCGGACTCCCCCCGATAGGCGACATCGAAGACGCGTTCGATGTCGGTCGCGGGGATACCGCCGCAGCTGTCGACGACGGATAGGAAAGCGTGGTCGGCTTCGACCCCTGCCTCGACATAGATCGAGCCGTCGCTCGGCGTGTGGCGGATCGCGTTCTCCATGAGGTTGCGGATGGCCCTCGACATCTCGGGAGTCGAGAGGGCGACCTCGCGGCGCTCGGTCGTCAAGCGTCCCGAGAGGCTTATGCCTTTGGCCCGCGCGACTCCTGCGCTCGCGGCCAGCGCGTCGGAAACAAAGTCCCCAGCGAAACCCGTTCCATCTGGAGGCGCAGCGTGCCGGCGTTGATACGGCTTAGCTCGAAGAGATCATCGACGAGACCGGACAGGCGGTCGGCCTCTCTGCGCAGTTCGCCGTAGTATTTCGCCACGGTCACTGAGTCGTCGACCACGCCGTCCTCGAGCGCTTCGGCCATGGCGCGGATGCCGGCTAAGGGGGTACGGAGGTCGTGGGATACCCAGGCCACGAGCTCGCGACGCGACACGTCGAGTGCCCGCTCGCGGTCGGCCGACTCGGCGAGGCGATCGGACATATCGCGAAGGGCAACACCGAGTGCGGCGAACTCACCGTGCAGGCTGGGGTCGACCCGGTCCAGGCGACGGCCGCTCCCGATTCTGTCCGCGGCGGCGCTAAGGACGCGGATGGACGAGGTCGCGCGATGACCCAACAGCAAGGCCACGACGATCCCGATGGTGCCTGCCGCGAACAGGATCACAAAGAGGGCCTTCAGGTCGTGGCTCGATATGAACATCTGGGTGGCGGCCGTCGATGCCCCCGCGGCCACGGTCGCGACCACGGTAATGGCGACCATCATCGACTGAAGGCCCAGCGAACGCCTGCGCAAGAGACGCAGCGCGTAACCACCAACCGCCCCCGTCGCTAAGGACGCCATGCCCGCGAGTGCCAACAGGACCATGAGGTCCCGCCGAGGGATGCCTGCCCCGATGGACACAGCCGCGGCTCCGAGCGCTCCGACGATCCCGACCGCCGCGATCACCTTTCGGCTCATCGATCGAACCTGTAACCGATGCCCCACACCGTCTTGATCCACGTCGGCATCGCCGGATCCGGTTCGATCTTCTCTCGTAGCCTGCGGACGTGAACCGTCACGGTGGAGGTGTCTCCAGACACGAATCCCCATACCTCTTCCAAGAGCTGCTCTCTGGAGAACACGACCCCTGGATTCGACATGAGGAATTGCAACAGCTCGAACTCCCGTGCCGTAACTCCGAGGATCTCATTGCCACGCAACACCTCCCGCGATCTGGGTCTGAGCTCGAGCTCGCCTGCGACGAGCGTGGTGATCACCGGCTGTGAGGAGACCCCGGTCAACGCGGCGCGCCGGAGCACCGACTTCACCCGCGCGACGAGCTCCCGGGGGGAGAACGGCTTCGAGATGTAATCGTCAGCGCCAAGATCGAGGCCCATGATCCGGTCGCTCTCCTCACCTCTGGCAGTCAGCATGATGATGGGGACGGGACCCTTGGCTCTGATTCGCCGGCATACTTCGAAGCCGTCCAGGCGGGGAAGCATGATGTCAAGAATCATCAGATCGGGCACGTCCTGCTCGGCGCTCGCGAGAGCAGCCTCTCCGTCTCCTACTGCGGTAACAGAGAAACCGTCCCGTTCCAGATAGCGCGTAACGACGTCGCACACCGTTGGGTCGTCCTCCACAACGAGGATCGAGCCCAGGGGTGGAGGGCCTCCGGTCACCACGGTGTCACCACCACGGCCTGAAGGACGAGAGCCGCAGCGACCTGCATCGTGAGCGCCGAACGTCGGAACGCGAGCGGGATCGCGGCTGAGGCGATCAACAGCCACGGGATGTAGGGGAGCCAGATGCGCTCGACCTCTCCCTTGGACAGACCGGTGAGGTTCGCGACCGTGACCGCGAGACAAGCTGCTCCCACGATCGCCCACAACCGTCGATCGCGCAGGCGTGCAAGTCCGATGGCGATCGCCGGGCCAAGCGCCAGAGCGAGAGCACCGAGGTTCGAGAAGAAGAAATACTCGTAGGGGCGCGAGCCGCTAACTCCGAGCGCGTAGCGACCTGTCGTCGCGACGAGGCCATCGAACCACCAGAAACCGAAGATGAAGAACATCCCGGCGACCGTGGCGACTCCGAGTCCTGCGAGCACCAACGGACGGATCCGCGGGCGCAAGGCAGTGATGGTCACGATGACACCGCCGAGGGGAGCCACCCCGTAGCTCATGTACAGCGCGGCTCCCAGGGTGACGCCGGCCGCCAAGGCAAGAGCATCACTGACGGACCCGTTACGTTCCACCGCCAACGCTAACAGCGCGATCGCCCACGCGGCAACGCCCATGTAGAACCCGTCGGCGGAGGTCACCACCCAGATCGCGGCAGGAGCGAAGCACAGGAACGGTGCGCATGCCCGAGCTCGTTGCTCGCCGGCGACGACGCGCACCGTGATCAGCACTGCGGCCGCGGTCGACGCGCCTACAGCGATCGTCAAAGCAGCAGCGATCGGAGCGACCGCTATCCCCAGCGTTCGGAGCGCGGAGAGTAGGAGGACGAATCCCGGTGGATGCCCCTGAACGTGAAGAGGGAAAGCGGGCAGAGACCTGGTGAAGTCCGACAGGAAGCTGGCAGGGGAACCGATGTCGGGGAGGACCGCGAGATAGTCGTGGCGATCGAGTAGCGGAGCGACGAGTGCATGCCAGCCATCGGCGGAAGCCAGCGTCACGCCCCACAATGCGGATGCCGCGCTTGCTGCCAACAACAGGTTGCGCCACCCGAGGGTTGCTGCGAGACGACCTCCCCACGCGATCGCTGCAGCCGCAACTGCGGCGGGGAGGAGCAGGAGTGGGCTCAGGTGGAGATCGAGCCGGCCGAACAAGGGGGCCGCGTTCAAACGGATCTTGGCACCCATTGCCGTGAGTGCAGCGCCCCATAGCGCGGTCGCGGCAACGAGACCGAACCACAGCGCCAGTGGTAGCACTGGGAAGCTGCTGTCGATCGCCGAGTGCGACGGGGGTTCGACGCGTACCAACGGGGCATCCAGCTCGGAGGTCAAAGCCATCGCACCAGGTTACGGTCCTCGCGGTGACCGGACCCCGCCGCGGCTGAGAGTTCCTCAAAACGTAAGGTTAGAGGCGGTCGCGGGGCAGGTGGACTGCGTATGGTGGATCGATGATCCAGGTGATCCTCCCGGTACTCGACGAACAACTTGCACTCCCTTGGGTCCTAGAACGTTTCCCGCTCGGATTCGAACCACTCGTGGTCGACAACGGATCCACCGACGATTCGGTTGAGGTTGCACGTTCGCTTGGAGCGCGCGTGGTGACCGAGCCCGCCCGCGGCTTTGGCGCCGCGTGCCACACGGGATTGATGCATGCAACATCGCTCCTCGTTTGCTTCATGGACTGTGACGGCTCGCTCGATCCGCGTGCGTTGCCTGACATCGCTCGACGCGTGCACGAGGGTTCCGCCGATCTTGTCCTGGGAGCTCGGGTTCCCGACCGAGGTGCCTGGCCGCTACATGCGCGTGTGGGCAACCTCTACCTCGCAAAGCAGGTCCGTCGTCGTACGGGCGTTCGTCTCACCGATCTGGGGCCGATGCGCGCCGCTCGCCGGGAGGCTTTGATCGACCTCGGGATCAAGGATCGGCGGTTCGGTTACCCGCTCGAGATGGTTCTGCGCGCTGCGACGAACGGTTGGAGGATCCATGAGCTTCCCGTGAGGTATCGAACGCGGACCGGGCGATCGAAGGTCACCGGGAGCGTTAAAGGGACCATCCGCGCGGTGCGCGATATGGCAGGGGCGCTGTCGTGAGCGCAGTTCTCCTCGTGATGGCGAAAGCACCGGCGCCTCATCGCACCAAGACACGTCTCAGCCCGCCGTGTACCCCGGTCGAGGCCGCGAGGCTCGCTGAGGCGGCCCTGGCGGACACGCTCGCGACCGTCGCTTCGGTCGACGCGGGGCGACATGTGTTGGTCTTGGACGGCGATGCGGGACCGTGGGTGCCGGCCGGGATCGAGGTGCGTGCACAACGGGGTAACACCTTCAATGAGCGCCTTGCCGCCGCGTTCGATGATGTGGGGACACCATCGGTTCTCATCGGGATGGATACACCCCAGGTCAGCGCGTGGGAGCTTGGGGCCGCGATCGCCGCCCTCGACCACGGTGCTACCGACGCCGTGCTCGGTCTTGCGACCGATGGCGGCTGGTGGGCCATCGGTTTCCGTGAAAGGCAGCCGTCTGCCTTCGAAGGGATACCGATGAGCGCAGACGATACGGGGGCGCGCCAGCTCAAGCGCCTTCAGAGCCTGGGTTTATCGGTCACCATGCTTCCTCGTCTTCGCGACGTGGACCGATTCTCAGATGCACGCATCGTCGCCGATCAGATCCCTGCGTCGCGGTTCGCTAGATCGGTTCGTGACCTAGCTTTCGTGGCCCGCGCGCGATGAACGTGAGACTCGGGAATCGGTCCCCCCACCTCGCAGCGAGCGACGGCACGACGATCCTCTTAGATGTCGGCCTCTGGAACGGTAACGCGACGCAGCGCGATGAGACTGTCCTTCAAGACGTGAGGGGGCCGGTGCTGGATATCGGGTGTGGGCCAGGACGCCATGTCTACGCTCTTGCCACTAGAGGGGTCGCGGCCCTTGGTATCGACGTCGCGCCGACGGCGGTGTGGTTGGCGCAGGCGAAGGGCGTGCCGGTACTGGAACGTTCGGTGTTCGATCGGGTGCCTGGGGCGGGCCGGTGGAAGACGGCATTGTTGCTCGACGGCAACATCGGGATCGGAGGCGATCCGGTCCCCCTTCTCCGCCGGATCGCCGATCTGTTGGCTCCGGACGGACGCATAGTGATCGAGGTTGATCCGCCTGGCACCTCCACCAGCAGCCTGGAGGTCAACCTCGTAACCGAGGCCACGGTCAGCGAACGATTCCCATGGGCGGTCGTCGGCGTCGACGGCTTGGCGGCGGTCGCGTCCGCCTCCGATCTCGAGGTGTACGAAGTCGGATGCGTCGACGGCCGATGGTTCGGATGGCTCGCGGCGTGACACGTCTCTTCGATCCCCCTGCCGGTGCGCGCATCGGTCCGCTGAAGGAGGGGTTCTTCAAGAGCCGTCTTCACGACGAACGTCTGTCGGCCCAGCTCGGGATCGCTCTTGGAGTGACCTTCACGATCTGTTTCGTCACTGGGTTGCTCTCACACCTCATCCAGTATCCGCCGGCATGGTTCACGTGGCCGCCGCGCCCCGCCGGGCTCTATCGGTTGAGCCAGGGTGTGCACGTCGCGACCGGGATCGCCTCGATACCGTTGCTGCTAGCCAAGCTGTGGGTCGTCTACCCGCACTTCTGGACGTGGCCTCCGGTAAGGAACGTGCTTCATCTGATCGAACGCATCAGCTTGCTGCCACTCGTAGGAGGCAGCATCTTCCTGTTGTTCAGTGGACTCGCCAACATCGGGCTGTGGTACCCGTGGAGATTCTTCTTCCCCGCTGGGCACTATTCCGGCGCGTGGATAACGATCGGCGCGCTGATCGTGCATATAGGTGCGAAGGCAACCCTCACGAGACGGGTCCTGGCGCGAGATCGCGGACGCTCTGAGGCGCCCGGCGATGGTCTCAGCCGGCGTGGGTTCCTCGGAGTGGTCGGTGGGACGGCGGGGTTGCTCACTCTTCTAACCGTCGGTCAAACGTTTCGGCCTCTCAACAGGCTTGCGATCCTGGCGCCACGCAGACCAGACGTCGGGCCGCAAGGCTTCCCCGTGAACAAGTCGGCCGCCTCCGCCAAAATCACGGACGACCATGTGGGACCCTCTTATCGTCTGTTGGTCACCGGCGCGGTCACGACAGCGTTGGCGTTGTCGCTCGATGACCTCCGCGCTCTGCCGCAGCACGAAGCGACGCTGCCGATCGCGTGTGTGGAGGGGTGGAGCGCGGAGGCCTCGTGGCGAGGAGTGCGGGTGGCCGAGCTGCTTCAGCGAGCGGGGGCGGCACCGGACGCGGACGTCACGGTGGAGTCACTCCAAGCGTCCGGTCTCTACAAGGCTTCCGCGCTCAACGCCTTGCAGGCCCGCGACCCGGATACCTTGCTCGCGCTCGAGATAAACGGTGAGACCCTGCACATCGACCACGGTTATCCCGTGCGTCTGATCGGCCCGAACCGCCCGGGGGTCATGCAGACGAAATGGGTCGAGAAGCTGGTCGTGTCGTGAGGGCCGAAGGCGGACATGAGATGAATCGCAGGGTATTCATCGTGATGGCCATGCTCGGTTGGGGAGTGATGGCGTTCGGTGTCCTCGGGTTGTTCCATAACTCTGCCCGGACGCATCCCGGTGAGTGGGTGAAATGGTTCCTGGGCGGGGCCCTCGTCCACGACGCGGTGCTCGCTCCCGTGGTGTTCGGGGTCGCGCTGCTCCTAGGGCGGGTCCCGCGGCCGTGGAAGGCATCGCTCCAGGGGGGCCTCGTCGCAGCCGCGGTCGTCACTCTCACTGTGTATCCGTTCCTGAGGGGATACGGGCGCCGGTCCGACAACCTGAGCGTCCTGCCCAACGATTATTCCTCGGGTCTCATCCGCACCCTCGCTGTGATCGCGGTGGTGACGGCCGGGTTCGCGGCCGGTGCCTGGTGGCGCGGCCGAAAGTCAGGCGAGGTCGCCGGCGCAGCCGCAGCTTCGCTCGTTGGGGATCGCCGCGATGAGGGTCTGTAGCATCCCTTGCAAAGCGTCGTTGTTCGTCTCCATCACCGCGAACACCTCGGCCGCAGTGACCGGCGTAGAGGTTTCGTCGAGACCGACGTCGTGATCGGTGATCAAAGAGATGTTGACGTAGCACATGCCGAGTTCGCGAGCGAGGTAGGCCTCGGGGTATTGGGTCATGTTGATCACGTCCCAACCTTGCTCTTGGAACCACCGGGATTCCGCTCGGGTGGAGAACCGGGGGCCGGGCACGACGACGACGGTGCCTCCATCGTGAACGGTGATCCCATGGTCACGCGCGGCCGTCACCGCGAGCGGCCGAAGCTCGCGACAGTAAGGGTCGGCGAACGAGAAGTGTCTGACCTCGGGCCCGTCGTAGAGCGTGTCCTTCCTTCCTGTGGTCCGATCCACCAGCTGATCGCATACGGCGAAGTGACCTGGTTGCAGCTCGGCCTTGAGCGAGCCAGCGGCGCACGGACCGATCACACGGGAGACGCCGAGCTCCTTCATCGCCCACGCGTTCGCCGCGTAGTTGATGCGGTGTGGAGGAAGCTCGTGGTCGCGGCCGTGCCGCGGAAGGAACGCGATGCTCCGATCCTCGACGCGACCAACCATGGCTGTGGCCGAGGGCCCTCCGTAGGGGGTCTCTACATCGACTTCAACCGCATGTTCCAAGAACTCGTAGAACCCCGATCCTCCGAAGATGCCAATTTCAGCTTGTGCAGGAGTCATCCGTCGAAGGTTATCGGTCGAGTCGAGTTGTCCTTCGGAGGTGCCGTGACTGGTGAGTGAGGCAGCTCCACGTCGGGATCTGACTCCGTCGACTAGAGTGCGATCGACAAGTGCGTGCCATGTGTGGGCAAGTCCGGTCAAATTCCGGCGCTGTCCCGCAACTGTAGATCCGTCCTCTTGACGGATAAGCCAGAAAACCCGCATGGCGCGCGGCTCAGATGACCTTCGTGGGCCTTGCCCTCGGCGCGCAGGAACGCTCTCGTTGCAAGCGAACTAACGACTGAGGACACTAGGTCATGAACCCGAATCTGAAAGAAGGCTCGGCATTCCCTGACTTGACGCTGCCCGATCACGCGGGAGCGACTCGGCCCCTGTCTGAGATCACCAAGGATGCACCGACGGTCATCAACTTCTACCGCGGCTGGTGGTGCCCAAAGGAGCAGCGCTTCATGCGCAACCTGGTCGAGCTGCAGGACGAGCTCGAGGTTGCCTACACCCAGATCGTCAGCATCTCCGTCGACGAACCAGAGGTTGCCGCGGCCTTTCGGGCTGGACTCGGTGCGAGATGGACGTTTCTAAGTGATTCGAAACGCGGTGTGATCGGAGACCTTGACCTCGAGGAACCGACGGACCCGTGGCATAAGCCCTTCCTCCCCTACACCTTCGTGGTGTACCCGAATCTCACGATCCACAGTCTCTACAACGGCTACTGGTTCCACGGCCGCCCGACCAACGAAGAACTGAGACAGGATCTTCGTACGGTTAGCAAAGCGGTTCACAAGCACTGTGATGCTCAGTCTTGACCCGAGGGGTGAGAACCGCGGCCGATCCGGTGGAATGCGAATGGGTGGATCTTGTGATCGTGGATCGCGATCCGCCAGTTCCATTCGATGACGCGAACGTGCTTCAGATCATGCGCGATTACCTCGGGTGGTTCTTGCCACTCTTGGGGGACCGTCGCCGTAGTGACCAGATCTTCTCGCATGACGCATCGCGTTGCGCAGGAGTGTCGGTGTCTTTCTCTGCAGACTCCAGAGACGAAGCTGAGTGGATCGGCAGCCACAACCCGTGGAGGCGCGTAGGCCGCGGATGGATCTTCTCTGCGCCGAGTGGTTTGTTCCTAAGAACCCACCCTCAACCCGGTCCGAACATCCAGCGTAGAGGTTGATGTCTCGAGTGCTCTCTGAAGGAAAGATCGGCCTGAGTCTTAGGCCTAGAATGACAACACGCAGGGTGCCGATCAAATGATCGGGTACCGACAGCCCACCTTCGTTGTGGGGTAGACACTATTGGTGGGGCCTGAGGGGTCGAAGCGATGAAGATCGGCGATTACGCGTTTCTGTCTGACTGTCAATCGGCCGTCTTGGTTGGACGTAATGGATCCGTGGATTGGTACTGCATCCCTCGGTTCGATTCACCTTCCGTGTTCGGCCGGCTGCTAGATGGCAGCGCGGGGTATTGGGTGCTTCGTCCCGAAGGTGACTACCGACACGAGCGCCGGTACATCGAGAACACCTTGGTGCTTAGAACCATTTTCGAAACACAATCAGGTAAAGCGCAGTTGACCGAAGCGCTCGCGCTCGAATCCGGCTCTCGCGGCCATGAGATCGGTAAGCGGTCTCCCCATGTCTTGCTTCGTCGACTGGAGGGGATTGAAGGCAGCGTTGAGATGTCCATGGAGTTCGCTCCGCGGTTCGAGTATGGACTTACGACTCCTCATCTCGAGGAGGACGGCGGGGACCTTGTGGCTCGAGGCGGACCGGTCACACTCTTACTTTCAGCAACGGTACCGATGGAGTACGAAGCGGGGACTGCGGCTGCGAGCTTCAAGATCGATGCGGGCGAGAGCGCTGACTTTGCGCTCCATTATTCATCGACCTACGGAGAGGGAGCGCCTGCGGATCTCGATGTAGGCAAAGCCATCGACGAAACGATCGAATCGTGGCGCTCGTGGGCGGAGCTGCACACGGGCTATACCGGTGACTATGTGAACGAGGTTCGTCTGAGCGCTCTTGTCTTGCAGGGCTTGACCTTTCAACCCAGTGGCGCCGTGAT
>JACCXF010000177.1 GCA_013697295.1 Actinomycetota bacterium
GCCGCGAGGACCACGTCCGGATCGACCTCGAGCGCGAGATCGAGCGCTACCCCGGCGTCCCGCTGGCGAGCATCAGCGGACATATCCGGTAGGTCTGTCCCACCCTTTCTAGTCCTTCGATGAGAACGTCATGCCGCCTCCGCGGGTATTGAGCCCAGACGACCCGCTCACCCGAGGAGAAACGCATGATCACCCGACGTAAGTCGCTCCCAACCCTGGCCGCATCGCTCGTCCTCATCTTCGTGCTGGGCGCGTGCGGATCCGAGACGTCCGGCTCGAACGACACGTCGGACACTGAGGCCGTGGGTGGCGGCGGAGGATCGAGCATCGCGATCGAGTCGCCCGAGGACGGGGCCGAGGTCCCCGCGTCGTTCACCGTCGAGCTGTCCACCGACGAGGAGCTCAGCATGAGCCACTCCGAGGCGCTCCACGTCCATCTCGTTTACGACGGTAACGAGCAGGAGCCGGACATGATCGACACCGAGAGCTTCGAAGTGACCGGACTCGAGCCGGGCGAGCACACCATCACGGCCTCACTGCGCGATTCGGCCCACGCCCCGACCGGACCGAAGGACGCCATCACGGTGATGGTCGAGGGTGGCGCCGGAGACAAAGAGGACAAGAAGGAAAGCGGCAGCGACAAGTACTAGCTCTCCCTGTATCTTCCATATGTGCACTCATCGGATCGATCACCCACCGAACCGTCCTCGAGCTCGGATGATGAGAAAGATTTACGATCGCCGGCCGAGATGCAGGGTCGAGTTATCGATCGATTCCAGAAAGACGCTCTTGCTTGGGACTCGCTGTACGAGCGCGCTGACGTCTACGGACAGGTTCACCGCCTCCGGCAACGCCTCGCCCTGGAGTGGACGGATAGTCTCGCCCTCTCCCCCGAAGCACGCGTACTCGAGCTTGGCTGTGGCGCGGGACACACGTCCGTAGCTCTCGGACAGAGGGGCTACTCGGTCGACGCGGTGGACTCGACCTCGGCGATGTTGCAGATCACTCGCGCGAAAGTCACTGAAGCCGGGTTGTCCGATGTGAGGCTGACGCTGCAGGACGCTCATCGCCTGGCGTACCCGGACGCGGCCTATGACCTCGTGGTCGCATTGGGCGTCGTGCCGTGGTTGCACTCCCCGGGGCTAGCCGTCGGGGAGATGGCGAGGGTCTTACAGCCCGGAGGGTATCTCCTCGCTAGTTTCGACAACCGGGCGCGGGTGACGCACACGTTCGATCCCCGCAATACGCCGGCCCTCGGAGGTGCAAGGAGAGCGATCAAGGGCCTTCTGAAGAAGGCTGGACGGTATCGACCGCCCGAAAAGGCACTGGCGACGATGCATCGCCTCAAAGAGTTCGATTCCTTCCTCGAGGACGCCGGTCTCGTCAGGGTTCGGGCAGTCACGCTTGGATTCGGCGCTTTCACGTACATGGGCCGCAGGTTCCTGAAAGATGACACCTCGGTTCGCCTCCACCACCGACTTCAGGCGCGGGCCGACAAGGGCGTGCCCATCCTCAAGCATCGAGGCAACCAATACCTGGTCCTTGCCCGGAAGGCCGGCTGAGGCTCGCAACCCACCGAACTCCTTTCGCACCCGCCACCGCGCGCCGTGAAACGCGGCAAGCGATCGGGTCGCGCTACGGGGCCAGCACCTGAAGTGGGGAGCAGGGATAGACGGCGACTTCGAGTGTCCCGCGATCGCGCTGCTCCCGGTCGATCGCTTCCAGGACCGTCGACCACGACCTCACCGCGCTCACCCCCGGGATGTGCGACGGGAGCTCCGAGTCGCCCGACACGAAGAGCCACACAGGATTCGAGTGTCCGGTGGGTTTCTCCCCAACCCCGGCCAGCGCTTCCCCACCTCCCTCGGGAGCGCTCGCGGCGACCTCGTTCACTCGTCCACCTCGCAGGGCTGCGACCTTGCGTGTCGCACGGCGCTTGATCTTGTACGGCACCGCACCCGGCCTGGCCATCACGGTACGCACGAGCCGCAGCTGTCGGCGGAACCTTTGCTTTCCGTACGGGAACAGCCCGTGATGACCAACGCCCTCACTGCACGCGGAGATCAAAACTCTCGATGCAGAGGGTTTCGAGCTCATCAGGGGGAATCGACCTTTGCTGCGCGTGAAGTGCAGAGAGGTATCGAAAGGGTAGGCGTTGGCGATCACGACGTCCGCCGATCCGGACCGCGGAGCTGCGAATGCCTGCCGCGAGAAATCAACGGCCTCTTGATAATACGAGCGATGGTCTCCGCTAACGATACGGATAGGTCTGCGGCACTCGTCGACATGGAGAGAGATGATCGAGTGGAGACCGATCACCGCTGCGATCTCGTCCAGGTCGCGGCGGAAGTCGTTATCGATCGCGTAGCTGCCCCACATGCTGCGGTGACCGAAGTGAAGGCTGGAGATGGAACGCTTCCCCAACACACCCAACGCCAGCTTGGAGCCGCCGCCGAAGCCGGTGCTGTAGTTCGGATAGATCCCTCCGATACCGACCACTAGATCGCTGGCCGCAACCTCGCGGTTCACGATCACCGGAGTCCCGAACGAGGTGCGCCCCAGACGCACGAGGTTCCCTGTGTCCACATGCGGGATCAGTGCGCCGATGTGGCCTCCGACCTTTCTTGCGATCGCATCGGGCGAAACGCGACCGTGGGTGCCGCTCCCCATCACGACGGTTACATCCTGCGGAGGTATCCCGGCGTCCGCGAACTGCCGGAGCACGAACGGCATGACGCGGTCGGCCGGCGTGGGCCGGGTGAGATCGTCCACGATGACTAGGGGCCTGGTCACCCCTCGCGCGAGCTCCCTTATGGGGGCTTGGCCCACGGGATGCTCGAGCGACGCGGCTATCTGCTCATCGGTCAAGGGGGGCGGCGTCGCCGGCCACAGGGTAGTCACGTTCCATGCACTCGGATAGGTCAACTCGAGAGGCCGGTCGCCGTACCACGCGGCCGTGCGCATCGCCCGTTCGACCCCCGTGCTCTCGTCCCTCATGCTCGCCAGGATAATACTGCCAACCACCTCAGCTGGATCAGCTCGGCGGTGCCGACGATCCTCCTTTCGAGCGACCCAGCTCGAAAGAGCGTGAACGTCGTTGTCTTGCGTGATCGCTTCCGACCGGCGCGTGCCTAACCTCGGATCTGACTCTGTGACGTCATAGGTACGCGAGGGCCTCGCGCACGGTTAGGCGGGAGGCACGAGTTGCCGCCGCGTCGGTGGCGAGCACGGCGCCGAGGATGACAAGTGCGAGCCAGATGGCGACGGAGATCAGGGAGACCCGGAAGGGTAGCGGCGCGGAAAAGAAGAGGTTGCCGAGGCCGGCACCGAGGACAGCGGTGAGTGTGAGCGCCGGGATGACCGCCACCAGGCAGCTGGTGATGGCCAGGAAGACGCCTTCGGCGACGACGATCCGCCGAACCGCCTTGGGCCGCGCGCCGATGGCGTGCATCACGCCGAACTCCCGGGTCCGATCGAGGATGTTGGCGGCCATCGTCGAGGCCAGGCCGATGGCGCCGACCACGCCCAGGGGGAGGGCGATCCCCAGCAGGATCAGGATGACCGGGCCCAGGTGACCCGCCGAGATGGCCTCGCTCCGGCTGATCGAAGCCGCGGATCTCACCTCGATCCCCGCTTCGGTGAGGTTCTCCTCGATGGCTTCGGCCACCGCCTGGCGGGTCTGCTCGTCGTGGCCGGTGGTGGTGATGCGCAACTGGTTCACCCGTTGCGGCTGCCCCGTAGCGTCTGCGAACCCCTCGGCCGTGGTGTACACACCGCCACCACCCCCCTCCCTTTCCTCGGCGAGACCGACGACATGCCAGGTGGTCGTGGCTCCCCCGAGGATCAGTTGCACGGTGTCGCCGGCATGGATATCGGGGACGGTGTTCTTACGAGTTATCTGATTGAGCACGACCGCCCCGGTCTCCCCTGCGTTCAGCCAGCGCCCTTCCAGGAGCTTGGGTGGTGTGAACGTCGTGGTGTCCACGGGGATCGCGGTCACTGAGATCCGGCCATGCCCTTGGTCGGGATAGGTGCGGGTGACGGGGATCTCACCCGGCCCAGCGACGCCGGTCTCGGCGACGTTGAAGCCCTCGACCCGACTGACGTTGGGCACAGCCTCCAGAACGGTGGCGATCGGAGCCGCCGCCGGCCTGGCCAGTTGTACGTCGACATCCCAGTTGCGTTGCTGCTTCTGCTCCTCGGTTATCGCCTCAACACCGGTGCTGAGGGACATCCCGGCGACGAACACCGAACCCGCGGTTGCCAGCAGGCCCACGGACAGCAGGAACCGGGAGGGACGCCGGATGGTGTTGCGCAACGCCATGAGCAGGCCACGGTCGAGGCGGCGAGTGCGACTCAGCCGC
Organism: Actinomycetota bacterium; assembly: GCA_013697295.1. Taxonomy (GTDB): domain Bacteria; phylum Actinomycetota; class CADDZG01; order CADDZG01; family WHSQ01; genus JACCXF01. The sequence continues at coordinate 4,365 of JACCXF010000177.1, forward strand.
GCCAGGAGGCCCGCAGCCGCGCTCGGCTTCGAGCCAAGGCCGTGGTGATCGATCGCCGCTCGCACCGTGGTTCGGCCGGCTTTTACCAGGGGTATCAGAGCCATCAGCGGTGGCAAGCCCAGTCCCACAGCGACCACCACCAGGTACGTCCACGAAGGCGGTGCGAGGCTGGTGGGCTCGATGCCGAGGAATCCCAGGAAGTTTCCCACCGCGACGCGGCCGAGCAGGATGGCGGGACCCAGCGCGAGAAGTGTGGCCCCCACGGCCACCAGCAGCGTCATCACCAGGTAGAGGCGCCCGATGCGGGCGGACCTCGCGCCGATCGCTTTCATGATGCCGATCTGCGGTATCTGCTGGGTGAACAGGTTGTTGAGCATGTTAGCGACCAGCATCGTGCTGAGCAGCAGAGCTGCCGCCCCGCCGGCAAGGAGAGAACCGAGCAGTGCATCCGCCTGCCATTGGTGGGGGTGCGCATAAGGCGTGGGAACCTGGATCTCACGGATCGCCAGACCGTGTACGCGCTCCAACCATTCGCCGACGTCGCTGGCGACGACCACGATGGCGTCGCGGTCCCGGCTGGGTGCCGCCCGATCCGGGCCGGCGACCTGGATCTTCAGCTGGTCCCAGGCAGCAGGTTCCTCCGACGCATCAAGCACCGCTGAGGACAGATAAGCGCGACCCGTCTGCTCTTGGGGTGAGGGCGAGAGACTGGGGTCATACACGGTGTCAGCGACGCGCAGCTCCACAACTTCGCCGCTCGGTGTCTCCACGGTCAGGGTGTCGCCAATCGTCACACCTAAGAGTGGCAGTGAGTCGCGCCCGATGAAGAGCTCCCCGGCCGACGGCGGCCAGCTGCGCTTTTCCATGAAGAACTTGGCCATCCGCATCGGATCGCTGGGTCTCGCCACGAAGACCTGCAGCGGGATCTCTCGCGGTTGCCCGTTGACCTCAACCTCGCCGGTGAACTGCGTGCGCCCGGTCGCCTCGATGACACCGGGCCTTCGAGACACCTCGGCCGCGATCGTCGCCATCCGCTCGGAGTCGACGCTCTGGTCGAGCAGGATCGTTGCCGACGCCGGCTCCGTACTCGCGTAGGCGCCACGCGTCTCCCTTCCACTCGCAGCCCAGGCAAAGAGGACCCCGCCGAACGCCGTCAGGCTGACCGCGATCGCTATCGCCATCATCAAGAATCGGGACCAGCTCGCCCGCAGGTCTCGGAGCAACTTGACCGACAGCAGGTTCGTCACTCCGCCACCCCAACCGATGCGCTCTCGTCCGTGACGATGCGGCCATCCACGAGAGTCACCTCTCGACCAACGATCGACCTGATATCGCGTTCGTGAGTGACCACCACGATGGTCTGCCCGTCGCCATTCAGATCGGCGAACAATTCCAAGACGGCGGCGGCGGTAGTTGAATCGAGGTTGCCGGTTGGCTCGTCGGCCAGCAGGATCGGTGGATCGTTTGCCAGCGCCCGCGCGATCGCAGCACGCTGCTGCTGGCCGCCCGACAGCGTGGCGGGGATCTTGTCGGCCTGGTCACCCACGCCCACCCGCTCCAACAGGTCCTGCGCTCGATCGCGCCGGTCGCCAACGGGAATCTTCTTGGCGAAGTCCATCGGCAGCATCACGTTCTCGATAACGGTCAAAGTCGGCAGCAGTTGGAAGAACTGGAACACCAGCCCGACGTTGCGGCCGCGCCACGCGGCCAGACCGGACTCCGACAAAGAGCCAAGGTCAGCGGCCGCAACGCGAACCGTCCCCGAGGTGGACCGATCGATACCGGCGAGCAGGTTCAGGAGCGTCGTCTTACCGCTACCCGACCGCCCTACGACCGCCACGAACTCGCCAGGTGCGATGCCGAGGCTGAGATGATCGAGGGCGATGAACTCCCCCGCGCTCGACCGGTACGCCTTGACGACGTCGCTGACCTGTATCGCATTCTCCATGTGTCGATTCCTCCGGCGGTGGGTTTGGGATGGGCACATCATGGTCATGGGTGTTGGACAGGCGGCGTGTGGTCGGAGGGCGGAACCTGGTCTTCCGTGACACCACCCGTGTGGCGACCGGGGCCGTGCTCACCGCCGCCGACGACCATCATCACGATTATCAGGAGCGCCACGACGAGGACGATGACTCCCGCGACCTTTACCCACCGTCGCGTGGTGTCGTGCTTGGAGTCGGGGTTCCGGTACGGGTCGGCCATTGCGTCTCCCTCTAATGTCATGTGATGCACGGACCGCAGTTTACGAGACACTCTGTCTTGTACCATATCAGTCTGTCGTATGAAAGGCGAAGCGTATACTTGATCGATGCCCAAGCTATGGACCGAGACCATCGAGGCTCACCGCCGGGAGGTCGGCGACGCGATCCTGGAGGCCACCGTGGTGCTGGTCGAGGAGCACGGGCTGCTCTCAGTGACGATGTCGCAGATCGCCGAGGAGACCGGTATCGGACGCGCCACGCTGTACAAATACTTCCCGGACGTCGAAACGATCTTGCACGCGTGGCACGAACGGAAGATCCTCGGACACCTCGGATACCTAGCCGACGTCCGAGACCACGCTCGAGACCCCCGAGGGCGACTTGCGGCCGTACTCGAGGCCTACGCTCTCATCTCTCACTCCCACGCCCACCACGACACGGAACTCGCAGCGCTGCTTCATCGGGACGAGCAGGTCTTGCGAGCCGAGCATCAGCTCCGCGACGTGATCCGAGACCTGGTGGTCGAGGCCGTAGACGCCGGTGATGTCCGGAGTGACGTGTCGCCCACGGAGCTTGCGAGCTACTGTCTCCACGCGCTCGCTGGAGCGCGTACCTTGAGATCGAAGACGGCGGTCCGTCGCCTCGTCGAGGTCACGCTTGCGGGGCTGCGGTCTCAGAGGTAGTGCCGGGCGATCGCCAGCGTGTCCCGGCATCTTCGATTGCTGGGATCTACCCCGGCCCTGTGACGGTTCGGCGCCGGCGCGTCACCGCCGCTAGCTCCAGCCGCCGGCCCTGACCCCCACGAACGGGTTGTGGACGCGCTCGCGCTCCAGAGTCGTTGCCGGGCCGTGGCCGGGTAGGACCGGGAGATCCCTGTCGATCGTGAAGAGCTTGGTGTGCACGGCCTTCACCAGGGTGTCCGTATCGCCGCCCGGAAGATCGGTGCGCCCGACCGACCCGGCGAAGAGGGTGTCCCCCGAGAACAGGACGTCCTCGCCCAACAGCGAGATGGATCCCGGCGAGTGCCCGGGTGTGTGCAAGACGTTTAGCACTGTGTCGCCGGCGACGAGGGTGTCGCCCTCGACCGGCGAGGTATCGATCTCGGGCGGCGGGGACAGTTCGATGCCGAGGAAGAGCCGTCCCGATTCCTGTAGCCAGGACAACACCGGCGCATCGTCCGCGTGCAGATAGAACGCTGCCCCCGTAGCGGACCGAAGCACCTCGGCCGCCAGGACGTGGTCGAAATGCGCGTGGGTGGCGACGATCGCCGTCACGTTCAGCTCCTGAGCACGGATGGCCGCAAGCAGGTCCTCGGCATCTCCGCCCGGATCGATGACGATCGCATCGCGCGTCTCGGGGTCCCCGACGACATAGCAGTTGCAGGCGAGCGGGCCGACCTCGAGTTGAAAGAACACCTTCATGTCGTCAGCCGTCCGAGTCGCGCGCCGTCTTCTTCTCGGCGGGCGGGCTCCCATCGTCCTGCATCTCTGCGACCTTCCAACCGGCGAAGCCGAGCGCGCCGGCCCACACGACCGAGAGCAAGAAGGCGATCGGCGCATCCACGGCGAGCCGGGCGAACCCACTGCGGCCCAACAAGCCGGCGCCCAGCCTCGCCTCCGCCAGCGTCGCGAGTATCAGCAGCGTGACGGAGAACGTGACCACTGCGGCTCCCAGAACCTCGACCACCTGCTTCTTGTCCTTTGCATTCCGGTAGGCGAGGTATCCGCCGATAGAACATGCGATCACCGGGATCATTATCAGCAGTGCCACGTAGACCGGAGGGGTCCCCCCATCCCAGTCGAACACCGAGTAGGACGGCACTCCCCCGCGCAGGCGGCCGGCCACGGTGATCTGTCCGCCGACCTCCACTGGGGCGCCGACGGAGAACCCGGCCACGGTCGCCAGCATGTTCGGCAGGAACGCGATCAGATACACGATCGCCGCGACCGCATCGCCGACCCCGAAACCCTTGGGCGTACCTCCGCGCGCGAGACCCACGATGATCCACAGCAACAACGCGAACGCGCACAGAAGGAACGTGACCAGCAGCATGATCCCCCCGGCGACGAAGCCCTCGTACGCGGTCGCGGCCCGACCTCGGAAGCGATCGAGTCCGCCAGAGAAAACGTGCCGCAACTTGGACTCGGATCGCAGCGCGCCGAGAAGACCGAAGAGAGCACCCCACAACAGACCGAAGACGAGCGCCTCCCCCGCACCCGACGAGACGGGGTTGGGACCTTCCCGCAGCCGGAAGATGAGAGCGGCGAGCCAGCACAGCAGACCGAAGGGGATCGCCACCTTGGCTCCGTCGAGGAGCCTGTCGCGCGTCCCAACGCTCTCGCGCCTCCGGAGCGAGGTGCGCACCGCCCACGAGATGACCAGGCCCGCGGCGGCGAGAGCCCCGAGCGGGATGACCGACACCTCGATGCCCCCGAGGTGAAGGGGAACGCCGAGCGTGCCCAGACCCGCCATCACGATGGCGGATAGGACGTTGATCGGATTGAAGGAGTTGCCCAGGTCGGGCAGTTGCAGCTTGGCGGCGAGCAGCAGGACCGCCCCTATCCCGAGTAGGCCCAGGAACGCCAGCCCCGCGGCCTGGCTCGCATCGAGCCACCCGCCGGATGCGAGCCCTCGGCGGGCGCCCGCCATGGCAGTCGCCGCACGGTCGCGGGGTCCCTCCAGGCGGGACGAGACCGAGGAGGATCCCCTCCGAGCGGGTTCCTCGGATGTGGAGGCCGGCGGGTCGGCTTCGCTCGCAGCCGGTTCCGGGGCCGACGAACGCGCCTCGTCGTCACTCGGAGCGGGTCCCTCGGCGCCGGTCGAGCGACCTCCGATCTGGACGACGTCCGTGTCCACCGAGGGAACGACCGAGGGCCCCCGATCCTCGGGCCGGAGCTCCGTCGTATGGCCGTCGCTCTCGTCGGCATCGATGGAGTCCGTCGCCTCGAACTGATCCGGCCCCACGCGGGCGCCGCAACGGGGGCAGAAGACCGCCTTGTCGTCGGCTATCTCGTGGTCGCAAGAGGGACAACGCATGGCGGCATCTTATGTGGCGACAACGCCTCTCCTTGGGCCATCGCCGTCGAAGGTGCAGCGGCCCCCTAGGATGCGGCGGATGGCTTCCGACACCGTCGTCCCGATCCCTCCGTCGACTCCGGGCCCTCAGTGAGTGGCCTCGGGTTCGGCTTCCGCGTTGGCCACTGGACCGACGCCGATTCCATCACGGGTTGCACGGTGGTCCTGCCACCCTTGGGGAACGTGACGTCGTGCGACGTCCGCGGCTCGTCGCCCGGGTCGCGCGAGCTCGAGTCCCTTCATCCCGACAAGCGCCTTACCGAGGTGCACGGGATCCTGCTGACCGGAGGCAGCGCCTTCGGACTCGCCGCCGCCGATGGAGTGATGGACTGGCTCGCCGAGAGAGACGTCGGCTACCGCACGAAGGTCGCGACGATCCCGATCGTGCCCGCCGCCGTGATCTTCGACCTCGGGTCGGGGTCGAGCAACGTCCGGCCGGGACCGGCGGAGGGACGAGCAGCGTGCGAGGTCGCCTCGGAGGAGATCGCCACGGGGGTCGTTGGCGTTGGAACGGGGGCGACCGTCGGGAAGTGGGCGGGGATGGGATTCCTGGCCCCCGGCGGCATCGGACTGGGGCGCGCTACGTCGGGGGGCTGGTCGGTGTCCGCGCTGGCGGTGGTGAACTCGGTCGGAGATGTCGTGGGCTCCGATGGGTCGGTCCTCGCGGGAACCTCGAATCCGGATCCGGAATATCTACCGCCTGCCCTACCCGATGCCCAGATCGCGGCCAACACCGTGCTCGCCGTCGTGGCGACCGACGCGACGCTCGACAAGAGGGACGTCCACTGGCTGGCGGGCCGGGGCTCGGACGGGATAACCGTGTCGGTCCGGCCGGCGCACACGCGCTACGACGGCGACGTGGTTTTCACCGTGGCGACAGGAGCATCCGAGACGGCCGGCACCGACCTCGACCTGCTCGGTTACCTGGCCACCCTGGCGGTCGCATCGGCCGTCCGCGACGCCGTCTCCTAACCCGACTTTGCGCCGCGTGCGCCCTTAGGGTTGGCATCACATGCGAAGGCGGATCTTCCTAGTCGGGCTTCTGTTCGTGCTCGTTGTGGCGGGGCTCAGCGCTTACGTGACCCTGAGCGTCGCGACCGAGCTGCGCGCGTCGCGACTCGCGCTGACCGGCGCAGTCGAGAACCCCGCCCGCATCACCGAAGCGCGCGAACATTTGGAGCGTGCCCTCGCCCGCTTGGACTCGACTCCTGCTGAGATCGTGAAATGGGTACCGGTCGTGGGTCAGAACCTTCGTGCCGTGGAGGCCGTCGCTCGGGCGGCGGCCCCAGTGGTCGACAACGGCATCGAGCTCCGGAAGCAGGTCGACGCCCTCGAGGGCGGGGCACTCATCTCCGACGGACGCGTGAACCTCAATGCGATCGAGGCTCTGACGCAGCCGCTCGACGATCAGGCCACAAGCCTGGTCGACCTGCGCGACGAGCTGCGGGTGCAACGATCGGGGTGGCTCTTGCCGCCGTTGTGGGACGAGCTCGACGAGGCGCTGCAGGAGGTGACCTCGCTCGCCGACTCGACGCGCGCGGCCGCCGACCTCGCGGGGATGTCCGGCACCATGCTGGGGGCCGAAGGCGACCGGACCTACCTGGTGGTGTTGCTGAACAACGCCGAGCTTCGGGGAGCGGGGGGCATCCCCTCCGGCATAGGGACGTTGCGCGTCAGGGACGGCAACCTCGAGCTCGGGCGCTTCTCCTACTTCGACGAGCTGAGCGGGGGCCCGCCGTACCAGAGGGTGCAGGCCCCCGCCGACTTCACGCGGCGCTTCGCCCAGTACAAGGCCGACACCGACCTGTGGGTGAACACGACGTTCTCGCCCGACGTGCCGGACGTGGCGCTGGTGACCTCGCGCCTGTATGAGATGAACACCGGCGTGGCCGCCGACGGTGTGATCTTCGCGGACCCGCGCGGCGTAGCTGCGCTGACCCCGCCCGACGCGACCCTCACCGTCCCCGGGACGGACGAGAGCGTGGGCCGTGATGCCCTGCCCGAGTACGTCTACTGGCGCGCCTATGAGCGCTTCGCGGGTGACAACGAGCTCCGGCGTGATGTCCTGCTGGGCCTCGGGGAACAGGCTTTCCGGGCGACGATCGAAGACGGTCTCGGGGGGGCCGATGCCTTCGGGGACCTCGGGGCTGCGGCCGCGGGCGAGCATCTCCGCTTCGTGTCGTTCGACTCCCAGGAGGCGAGCACCCTGGCCGCTGCGGGCACGCTCGGGGATTTCGCGGAGCCCCAGGGTGACACGGTGTTCGTGACCGTCGACAACTTCGGCGGGGACAAGCTCGATTACTGGGTCGATCGAACCATCGAGCACAACTGCGACATCGAGCCCGACCAGGCAACCTGCGAAACCATCGTGACGCTGGAGAACAACGTGAGGGACGGTCTCCCCGCCTACATCGCCGGCCTCCCCTACCACTTCAAGAGGGTCGAGTACGGCCTGCTGCGCAGCTTCGTCGAGATCTACAAGCCCGCGAGCGCGAACATCCTCACGGTGCGGCTGGACGGCGAGGACGAACGCTGGTTCAAGGACGGCGAAGAAGGCAACGATGCGATCGGCATCGAGATGCGCGTCCCCCAGGGCGAACGCTCGCGCCTGCGCGTTGTTTACGAGCTACCACTTGGCGACGGCGGTTACCGGCTGACCGCGACCCCGCAACCGCTGGCCCGGGACGCCAGACTCAAGATCGACCTAGAGCCACCTTCGGGTTGGGTACTCCAGGGCGATGCAGAAGACCTGGCTTCCGGCTTCGACCACGTCGACACCTTCGAGGGAAACGTGGAGATGACGGCGCGCCGGGATCCTCGAGGTGGTCTATCGGGTCTGTGGGCTCGCTTGAAGCGCTTCTGGAACGAGCCGGTGTTCTAGCTACTCCCCGACATACGCACCGCACAATGAAACGAGGGGCTCTCGAGCCCCTCGTTCATTGAGTTCTGTTTAGGCTGCGGTGCGTGAACGGCGAGTCTGGCGCACGATCAGTGCCCCGGTGCCGATCAAAGCGACCCCACCGAGTACATAGAGCGTCATCTCCGCCCCCGTGAACGGGAGCTCCTCGCCGGCGCCTGCCACTTCACCATCACTATCGCCATCGTCGCCCGGGCCGGTCTCCTGACGGTGACCGAGCACCTCGCAGTTCGGCGCAGGTGGGTAGCTGTCGTCGCACGTGTGGCTGGCAAACGCCACGCCAGTCACCGGAGCGAGCGCGATCGTGAGCAGGAAGGCAGCGCCTGCCCCCGCTAGCACGGTCTTCAGTTTGCGCATTTCCGATCCCCTCGTTGTCGGTGGAGCAACATCATCGATTCAGAAGCATAGGTATAGATTACCTTTATATGTCGGAGCCTCACCGATCATCTCCAGGCCCCCAAATCAGCTCCGATCCTTGTGCGACACACCCGGGGAAATGCCCGCATCGCGTGAGTGCTCCCCTGAACTAAGAATCCGCTCCGTCCGATTCAGATCGGGCTTGGGTCCTCCTGGTCGTCAATGAACCCAGTTAGCCGAGAGCTAACTGAGTAGGGATTCTAGGGGCTCCCCATTATCCGTGGTGGCTGCGATTCGGACAGCTATGGGATCTCGAGAGCCACTTTGCCGAATAGGTCCGGTTCATCCAGTCTCTCCAGGGCCTTCACGCCGTCGCCCAGGGGATATGCCCGGTCGATCACGGGTTCGACCCCGCTCCCGGCGACCAGCCTCAACATGTCCGACACATCGGCGTCCGATCCCATCGTCGAGCCGATTATCTCGAGCTGATTCCAGAACACCCGACGGATGTCGACCTCGACCTTCGGTCCCGCCGTGGCCCCTGCGTTGACCAGACGTCCGCCCTTCCGCAACGCCCGCAAGGACGGTTCCAGCGAACCGCCGGCGGCTGAATCCACGACGAGATCGACCCCTCGTTTCCCGGTTGCGTTGCGGATCGCCTTGCCGACGTCCTCCTCGCGATAGTTGACGGTGCCGTCGGCCCCCATCGCGCGTGCGCGCTCGAGCTTGACCTCGCTCGAGGAGGTGACGAAGACCTTTCCGGCTAGCGGGCGAGCCATCTGGAAGAGAGACACACCCAGACCTCCGCCGATGCCCGTCACCAGAACCCACTCCCCCGGCGACATGCGGCCCCTCGTGAACAGCATCCGGTATGCGGTGATGAACGTCGTCCCGAGCGCGGCGGCCTGCGAGAAGGTGAAGCCCTCGGGAAAGGGGAACACGTTGGAGGCCTTGACGGAGACGAGCTCTGCGAAGGTCCCAGGCATGTGCTCGCCGAGCATCCTTAATGTCGTGCACATCGACTGCTCGCCCGCACGGCAGAACTCGCAGCGGCCGCACGACGCCGCAGGGTTGATCATGACCTCGGCCCCCGGCTTGATCCCGGTGACGCCGTCCCCCACGCTCTCCACGACGCCCGCGCCGTCGGCACCCAGCACGTGCGGAAACTCGTGAGGGATCTTGAGAGCGCCGGACAGGGTCCAGAGATCCAGCCGGTTCAGGGCGGCGGCGCGCACCCGCACCGTCACCTCACCCGGGGCGGGCTGGGGATCGGGCACCTCGCGCACGGCAACGTGTTCGAGCCCATAGCCATCGATCGTCAGGGCCTTCATCGTCCTAGTGGATATCGCGTGAAGCGGACCTTGTCACCCCGGGGCCTTTCTGTCGCAGGCTCTTCGTACGCTGCTGAACGGGTCGCGCTCCCGGGGTTGGGCTGGAGGTGAAGTGACATGACAGCCGCCAAAGGGAAGGGCGGGGCCAAGAAGAAGCGACCCCGCTGCCACACCTGTGGCAAGACGATCCACGTTCCGAAAGGCTGGAGCCCCGGGCCCGCGGTCAGACGCCACTACTGGGCGAAGCATCGTGACGTCATGCAGGCGAAGGACTCGGAGTGAGCGGGGCGCCCGAGGCGCCGGACCTCGGAGACCTCGTGGTGGTGCTGCTCGCAAGCACGCTGGCCGGCTTGCGCGACAGGCTCAGTAGGGACGGCTACGAGCGGGCGGCGGACCTGGTGGCCGACCTGGTCGAGGCGACCGACGACTACCTGGCCGGGATGGCGGCGTGAGGCTCCTCGCCGTCGCCGACGATCTCGAGGGACGGCGGGCCATCCTTGTGCCCGTCGTCCGCGAGGTCCACCGTCTGATCGAGCTTGTCCCGGAAGCGATCGAGGCGGCGCGCGCCTTCCTCGTACTTGGCTCGTGCGTTGCCCAGATGCTTGCCAAGGACCTCGTACTCGGTCTCGAAGCGCTCGAAGTCCTGCTGCAGCCGCCCGCAGAAGTCGAGGATCGCTTCGGCGCTCTTCTCGATGCTGAGGCACTTGAGACCGAAGAGGATGGTCTGCAGGTACCCGCACATGGTCAAGGGCGACATCGGCACCACCCGCGCCTCGATCGCCGTCTCGAACAACGGCCTGCGGCGATCCGTGAGCCGCAGCAACTCCCCGTACACGCCCTCGGCGGGGACGTACATCACGGCGAAGTCGAAGGTTCCTTCGTCGGGCACGACGTATCGCGACGAGATATCACGGATGTGTTTCTGCACGTCCGTCACGAACGCTCGCTCGGCGTCGGTGCGCTCGAGATCGTTCGGCGCGTCGCACATCCGCCGGAAGTTCGCCAGCGGGAACTTCGAGTCGATGCAGACGATGCGTCCGCCAACCTTTACGACGGCGTCGACCGTCGAGCCCGAGGTGAAGCGATGCTGCATCGCGAACGCGTGCGGCGGAAGAAGCTGGCGAAGCAACTCCTCGAGCAGCGCTTCGCCGAGGCCCCCGCGGGCGTTGGGGGTCCGGAGCAGATCCTGAAGCGACGAGAACTCCTTCGCCTGTTCGGCCACGCTGGTGGTCGCCCGGCGAACGTCTCCCAATCGCTCGAAGATGTCCCGGGCCAGTTCAACGCTAGCGGTTTGGGTCACGGACATGCGCTGATCGATGCCCTCGAGCCGACGGGCGACCTCGGACGAGTCGGACGAGGCCCGCTGTGCCACGCCGAGCATCTCGGCCCGCATCGAGGCGAGCTCGCTCCACACCGGATCGGGTGGGGCCGAGGTCCGCCGCCGTAGGACGATCGCGGTCACTGCCGCCCCGGCGAGAAGGGCGATGAGGATGGTGACGATGGTGTTCATGTCCTGAGACTAGGAGGGGGGTGCGACACAAATGCGGCAATCCGGCGCGTTCAGACAGGTTGCCCCCCGGCGGATCCTCCCGATTGCCTTCGATGCCCCCCGATCGCGCTGTTA
>JACCXF010000314.1 GCA_013697295.1 Actinomycetota bacterium
CGATCATCCAGCCACACGAGCCGGGATACGCGCGACGCTGGAGGCCGACGGCTTCAGGGTTTGTGGCGAAGTCGCGGACGCTAAGGCAGCGGTAGAAGTGGCCCTTCGAGAACGGCCGGACCTCTGCCTTCTGGACATCCACATGCCGGGAAACGGCATAGCGGCTGCAGCTCGTATCAGCTCGACTCTTGAGGAAACTGCCATCGTGATGCTTACGGTGTCGCGCAGCGATCAAGATCTGTTCGACTCTTTACGCGCCGGTGCATCTGGGTATCTATTGAAAGACACCGAGCCCGAGCGCTTGCCGCTCGCGCTCAGAGGAGTGCTGGCCGGGGAAGCTGCGATCCCACGAACCCTGGCCGCTCGGCTGATCGAGGAATTTCGCGAGCGCGGGAGACGTCGGAAGTTGCCTCTGCTCGGCCGGCGAGGGATGGAGGTTACGAGCCGGGAGTGGGAAGTGTTGGATCTGATGCGGCAGGGCGCGTCTACCGAGCAGATGGCTGCCAGGTTGTTCGTGTCACCGGTAACGATCCGAACGCATATTTCTTCGATACTGAAGAAACTCCATGTCAGCGATCGAGAAGCAGCCATCAACCTGCTGGCGGAAGCGGCTTCCTGAGGGCGTCACTTCCACTTCTGGGGTTGGCGTCGCTTCCTACTTGATGTCCAGAAGCTTCTCGCGCACGGCGTAAACGACCGCCTCCATCCTGGAGTGCAGATGCAGCTTCTCGAGGATGTTGCGCACGTGGTTCTTGACCGTGTTCTCGGAGATGTAGAGCTCGGTCCCGATGTCACGGTTGTTGAGGCCTTTGGCGACGAGCTTGAGCACCTCGAGCTCACGGTCCGTGAGACGGGGGCCGGGCACTGAGTTGCGCTCGTCCCGGCGCTTGACCATGGCGGCGAACTCGGTCAGGAGCTTGCTGGCCATCGACGGTGAGATGAGCGACTGGCCCGCCTGGACGCTCCGGACGGCGTTGGCGACCTCTTCGATGGAGATCTCCTTCAGGAGGTAGCCGGAGGCGCCCGCCTTGATGGCTTCGTAGAGATCCGCCTCCTCGTCCGAGATCGTCAGCATCAGGATCTTCGTGAGCGGAAGGGTCTCTTTGATCGCTCTGGTGGCCTCGATGCCGGTCCTCTTGGGCATCCTGACATCCATCAGGACGACGTCGGGAGAGGTTGCCTCGGCCTGCTTGATCGCCTCGGCGCCGTCGTTGGCCTCGCCCACGACCTCGATGTCCGGCTCGCCCTCGAGGACCATCTGCAGCCCGCGACGGAAAAGAGCATGGTCATCGACGATCAGGACGCGGATGGCGTCCTCCAGGACCGGAATGCCCGTATTCGTAGACAGTTGCTTGCCTTTCTCGTATTCGTCGGGCCGAATCATAGTCCCCGAACCACCCGGATGCCCTAAGCAATTCTGCCTATTTAGCCATGTGTTAGTGGGCAATTCGGGCTAGATAGTCAAACTCAGTCCTAGTTATCGTGCCTGGGCACTGCAGGCGACCAGGGCCTCTACCCCCAGTGAGCCGGCCTCGGCCAGGGCCCTGGCACAGGACCGGAGGGTGGCGCCCGTGGTTACGAGGTCGTCCACGACCAGAACTGGCTCCCGGCACCGGCCTGCGGTGAAGGCCGCCTCGAGGTTCAGCCACCGATCGGCCGCCGACAGGGACGTCTGGTCGAAGACGCCACCGACCCTATCGAGGAGCGGCCTCGCCGGAAGGCCGGTCCGCCGGGCCACCCCGTGGGCGAGAACGGCTGCGTGGTCGAAGCCCCGGCGCCTGGTCTCTCGGCGCCTCCCGGGAACCCAGGTCACGACCCGTGCCCGGGAGCCCGACCGCGCCAGCTCGTCTGCCATGCGGTCTACGAGGGGCGGAGCTGCCCCACTGCGACCCCTCAGCTTTAGATCGAGGACGAGCGACCGGGCGGCTCCCGAATAATCGAGGGCGCACAGGAGACGATCCAGCGGGCGCGGAGCCTCGCGGGGGTCGGCGGAACGCATCTCGTCCGAGCAAGAGCCGCACAGAACGCCCTCGCGCCGGCCACAACCGACACACCGAGCAACCCCAACGACGGCCTGCACCCCAAGCACTCGCATGTAGAGAGACTAGGGAGCCCCAGTGACACTCCTCGATGCCGCACGTTCCTGAGGTCCCGGGGCCTCATTTCAGGACCGCCCCCTGCGCTCGTTCATGTGTTTCTCCTAGGGCCCGCCCGATCGCCTCGCCCGACGGTCCCTTTCAAAACCTCTGGTGCACGTGGTGCACGTGCACCAGTTGCACCAGTGCACCACGGCCTTTCAAAAAGCCCCGCCCAACGAAATTTGCGAGGGGGTTCAATCCGAGCACGCCCCAAAGGCCCGAGGGGGTTCTGGGGGGAGTAGCCGCCCAGACGACCGGGTCAGGGCACGCCAAGTAAGTGCGCGGGGGTTCTGGGGTAGGCCGTCTCGACGACCGATCCCCGCTGTGGGTTGCCGCAGGAACGGCGTCCTCGATGCGGTCCGCTTAGCTAGGGTTGCGGACCAACCCCGCCCGAGGGCGGGCATGAAACTACGTCCCTTCTTCCCACTCTTCTAAATAGGCCTTCTGTTCGCCCGTCAGCTCGTCGATGCGGACGCCCATGGTCTCGAGCTTGAGGCGGGCGACCTCCCGATCGATGTCCTCGGGCACGTTGTAGACCTTGTTCTCCAGAGACGAGGCGTTCTTGGCGAGCCACTCGCACGAGAGAGCCTGGTTGGCGAACGACATGTCCATCACCGAGGCGGGGTGGCCCTCGGCGGCGGCGAGGTTGACGAGCCGCCCTTCGGCGAGCACGTAGATCTTGCGATCGCCTCCGAGGGAGAACTCCTCCACCTCTTGGCGGACCCTTCGGGCGTTCGACGACATCGCGCGTAGCGCGTCGAGGTCGATCTCTATATTGAAGTGCCCCGCGTTCGCGAGGATCGCTCCGTCCTTCATCACCTCGAAGTGATCCGACGCGAGCACGTGCTTGTTGCCGGTGACAGTGATGAAGATGTCTCCCTGCGTCGCGGCTTCGTGGATCGGCATCACACGGAATCCGTCCATCGCAGCCTCGAGCGCATGCAGAGGGTCCACTTCGGTAACGACTACCTCGGCTCCCATCCCCCGAGCTCGCGAAGCCACTCCTCGCCCACACATGCCGTATCCGCAGACGACCATGGTGCGGCCGGCAAGAAGGACGTTCGTAGCCCGGATGATCCCGTCGATCGCCGACTGGCCGGTGCCGTAACGGTTATCGAACATGTGCTTGGTGTTAGCGCTGTTCACGCTGACAACGGGATAACCGAGCACGCCGCGTGCTTCCATCGCACGTAACCGGATAACGCCCGTTGTGGTCTCCTCCGTCCCGCCGATGACCTCTTCAAGCTGGTCGCGACGTTGCTGGTGAAGCATCGTGACGAGATCGCCGCCATCGTCCATCGTGATCATCGGTTGCCGGTCGAGCACCGCCTTGATGTGCGAGTAGTAACGCGCGTCGTCGACACCACGGATCGCGAAAACGGGTACCGAATAGCTAGCGACCAACGACGCCGCCGTCGAATCCTGGGTCGACAAGGGGTTCGACGCGCAAAGAGCGACATCCGCGCCTCCATCCTTCAGCGTTCTCATGAGGTTGGCGGTTTCGGTCGTAACGTGTAGGCACGCCGCGATCCTCAGCCCCTCGAGCGGTTGCTCTTTCTCGAACCGCGCGCGGATGCGCTCGAGGACCGGCATCTGCCGGTCGGCCCATTCGATCTTGAGACGCCCCTCATCCGCTTGCGCGAGATCGAGGACGTCGGAATCAATCGTCATCTGATTCTCTCCTTACTGCTCTGCCAGTTCGGCTTTGAGTTTCTGAATGACTTCGACCGGCGCAGGGTCGACGCCATAGGACAGTCCAAGATAGATGCTGGCCAGCTGCGTGATCAGCACGAGCGACAGGACGCGGGCCAGAGGAGAATCCCCCTCTGCTTCTATCTCGATCACGTCGGCCAGCTCATCCTCGACGAGTCTCCTTGTGACGTCGAAACGAAGTCCCACCCGACGATGTTCGTCGCTATCGCGCAACAGGACGAGCACGAACCTCTCCGAGGTCAGGTCCGAAAGCTGGCTCCAACCAACGATCTCGTTGTGGTCCAACTCAGGGAGGACGTTCCAGAAGGCCGGCGTCTTGGCGTACTCGTTCAGATCGCACTTGAAGCGATACGCAGCGGTGGCGCCCACCCCATAACCGCCGTAGATCACGGGGACCTTGCCCGCGATGGTCGTGGCCAGATCCTTGGCCGGATTGGTTCCGGCCGGATGCTTTCGATGGGACCGCTCCGCCACATCCGCCAACACGGCGACCGTTTCGTCGACGTCGTCCCGCATCTCCGGCACGAGGCCCATCTCGACCAGGACGCCCAGGATCGGCATCGTGAGATAGCCGAGAGAGGCTCGAGGCTGCAACCCGGACGGGATCTTGACGTGGCTGAAGCCCTGCGTCGCCGCAAGCTCCTGTAGCGGGCCCCCGGAGGAAACGGTCACGATCCGGCAGCCGCGCTGATGCGCTACCTCGGTAGCCGCGAGCGTCTCCTCGGTGCTTCCCGAGTACGACACCGCGACTACGAGCGTGTTGCGTCCTATCCACTCCGGAAGGGGGCCGTAACTCTTGATCGTTCGGAACGGCACCGGGAGGCGAGGCTCGACCACGCTCTGGACGACATCCCCCGACACTCCCGAACCACCCATCCCCAAAAGCACGATGGAATCGACCCCGTCGGCGTCCGGGAGGCCCTCCATCCCTCGTCCGATCTCCCACCCCTCACGGCATTGGTCGGCGAAACGTTCGACCGCGGTGAGCACGTCCTCGGAATCGAGCGAGGCGATCGCGTTCAGATCATCCAGATCGAAAGGGCTCACGGCTTGATCGCCTCGTCGATAAGCATGACCGGGATGTCATCGCGGACCGGATAGCGATAGCCGCACTCCCCCCGACACACGATGAAGTCTTCCGCCTCCAAGTACTCGACCTCGCCCTTGCAGTTCGGACAAGCGAGGATCTCCAGAAGTTTCGGATCGAGAGCCATCTACGCCCCTCCTCTGATAATGGACAGGACCTCGTCGCGTTTGTTGGCCATCTGCTCCTGAGTTCGCGCCTCTAGATTGAGTCGAAGAAGCGGCTCGGTGTTCGAGGCACGGCAGTTGAACCACCAGTCCTCGTATTCCACCGTAAGCCCGTCCGTGACGTCCTGCTTGCCATCGTCGTATTCGAGCTTGAGCTTCTCGAGGGCCGCTGCCTGATCGGCCACCTCGGAGTTGATCTCGCCCGAGTCCGCGTATCGCTTGAACGGCGCGAGGGTCTCGGATAGCGGGACGCTGGCCTCGCTCATCGCCTCGAGGGCCAGCAGAGCGGCGATCATGCCGGAGTCCGCCCGGAAGTTATCGCGAAAGTAGTAATGACCCGAATGCTCCCCTCCGAAGATCGCACCGGTCTCGGCCATCACCTCCTTGATGAACGAGTGGCCGACGCGCGTCCGGATAGGGATCCCGCCGCTCTCTTTGATCACCTCGGGCACGGTCCAGGAACAGATCAGGTTGTAGATCACTCCTTGCCCAGGGTTTCGTTTGAGAAGGCGCTGCGCAACCATGGCGGTGGTGAGCGATCCGGTCACCGGCTCGCCGGTCTCGTCCACCAGGAATATCCGGTCGGCGTCTCCGTCGAACGCGATCCCGACATCGCAGTTCTGCTCGCGCACGACCCGCTGAAGCGCCACGAGGTTCTCGGCCTCGATCGGGTTAGCGGGGTGGTTCGGGAAGGTCCCGTCCAACTCGAAGAACAGAGGCACCACCTCGAAGGGCAGCGGATCGAAAACGATTGGAACGGTCGCCCCTGCCATGCCATTGCCCGCATCGATCGCGACCTTGAGCGGACGCAGGAGGCTCTCATCCACGAAGGAGCGGCAGTGGGCGGCGTAGTCACCCAGGATGTCGACCTGCTCGGTATCCGGGTCGGAGCCCGACGCACCCGCTCCCCGCGACCCCTTATCGTCCTCAGCCAGGGCCCGGATCTCAGCGAGGCCGGAGTCGGATCCGATGGGGGCCGCCCGTTCGCGGCACAGCTTGAGACCGTTGTAGCGGGCGGGATTGTGTGAGGCGGTGAACATAGCGCCGGGCACGTCGAGCCGCCCGGAAGCGAAGTACAGGGCGTCGGTCGAGACCTGCCCGAGGTCGATGGTCCCGGTCCCCGCTGCGTGGACCCCCTGGCTGAAGGCCTCCGAGAGGGTCGGCGACGAGGTCCGCATGTCCCTCCCCACGGCGACCCTCGGAGCCTTCACGAAGCGAGCGAAGGCGCTGCCGATCCGTCGGGCCGCATCGTCATCCAGGTCATCGGGATAGACCCCACGGATGTCGTACGCCTTGAAGATGCCGCTCAGGTCCCTGGTCACGCACCGCATCTTAGTGGCCGCCGCCCCGGAGAGACTCGACCACTTCCCGTGCCCGCAGGGACCGATCGTCTAAAGATTCCCTATTGACTTAGCCCGTTTTGACTGGAAGCATCCATATCCTCATGCGAGAGACCGCGCTTGCTCCCGACACCGCCTGGCGTGAACACGCGGCGTGCCTCGAGTACCCCGCCGTCCTGTTCTTCGGCCTCGATGATTCCGAAGCTCCTGCGGAGCGCCGGGGTCGCGAAGATCGGGCCAAGAGGGTCTGCTCGACCTGCGCCGTTCGGCGTGAATGCCTCGAGTACGCCCTGACCACGAAGGAGCCCTACGGCATCTGGGGCGGCCTCACCGAGGTCGAGCGCCGCGCCAGGCAGCACGGCCGCATCAACTAGACCCTTTTTGTAAGACCGGCGGTATGTTCTCGCCGTGCCCGACACCCGCCTCGGCCCCATCGCGGAGCTCCGCAAGCTCGTAGCGCGTGCGCGAGCTCGAGGGATAGGCGACATCGTGCGCCTCTCGAGCGATCGCCTGGTGGAGAACCTCTCCTCCTCGGAGACGCTCATCGTCTTCGTGAGACCAGCGGCCGGGGATCGCCGGCCGGTGGAAGGGGCGGCGCTGCGACGGGCGGTCGCAGAGGATGCCGAGCGATATGAAAGGGACATCGGGACCGATGCAGCCGAAACCTTCGTTCGGCGCCTCTCGGACTCCACTCGTTGCTACGGCGTCGAGTTCGGCGGGACCTTCATGCACGCTACGTGGATCACCACGAAGGCGGCGTGGACGCGCGAACTGAGGGCGCACTTCCGGCCCCCACCAGGAGACGCGTACGTGTTCGAATCGTTCACCCGCTCCGATGCCCGGGGGAAGGGGTTGTACCCGTTCGCCCTGCGGGAGATCTGCCATGACCTGGCTATCGAAGGGTTAGCCCGGGTCTGGGTAGCCGTCGAGGTGGATAATCCCCCTTCCCTTCGCGCGGTCACCAAGGCCGGGTTCGAGGAATCCTGGCGCATCACCTACCGGCGCACCCTGGGCGTCCTGAACGTCGGGCCCCCGGTTGGTGAGGGGGCCGCGATAGACGACCATGAATGGGTCACCCGCCTGCCCGGCGGCTAGGAGCCATTGCGTTTTGAAGCTGAGCGAGCGATAATCGCATCCTGGGGTGGCTCCAAATATCCAGGTTTGCGGGCGCTCGCGACCTGATCCGCACTTGCTGCCCCCGCGATGAGAATTCTCTCGCCGTGGGGGTGGTGCCGGCACGACCCCCTCAACTTGCACCTGTTGCCGGATGACGGACTCGTGGTCCGGGCGCCCGCATCCTTCCCTCCGCGGAGTCGTCGGGCCCTAATCCATCGCTTGGAGACAGCGCTCGCATAACGTGCCCGCGATGCGTCTCTGTTCGAAGCCCGGATGCGGGGGGCCGGCGATTGGACTCCTCGGCTACAACTATGCCGAGAAACGAGCTCTGCTCGAGGACGCGGCCGAGAGGGACATCCCTCCTCACCTGTACGCCCTCTGCGCCGTCTGTGCCGATCGCCTCAACCCGCCGCGCGGCTGGATCCTCGAGGACCGCCGCTACGAGCCGCCTCTGTTCCTGCCCCGAGAGCCGGCCCTGGAGAGCCTGGCGGAGTAGGCCGCCTAGGATAGAGAAGAAGGACCCTGGCCCTACTCGACGAAGTGCTTCACAATGGGGCTAACGACCGTGGGAGGCAACATGCGATGTCCGCAGTGCCGTGGTGAAGACAGCATCGAGATAGAGATACGCCTGAAGGAAGAAGACGACGTCCAGTTCTATTCGTGCCGCCTCTGCGAAGCGAAATGGTGGCAACGGGACGGCGACACGATCGCCCTGGGGGACGTGCTCGACCTCGCCTCGAAGAAGAAGTAACCCCTAGTTCGCTCGAAGCACCCGGGCGCCCACTGCTGCGGCGCCTCCGATCGCTATGAGCGTGTAAGCGGCCACGACCCACGGCTCGGTTGCTCCGCCCGTGTTCGGCAGGCCCTCGCCCAGTCCAGTGGCCCCAGTGGTCGGCGCACGGTTCTCCTCGGTTCCCTCGGTGGTCGTC
>JACCXF010000328.1 GCA_013697295.1 Actinomycetota bacterium
ACCGGGCAGTGCCAAACCGGGCAATAATTGCCTCACGTCATTCCTAGGACTATCCACTCGTCCGTGTCATCCGTGAGCCGCCGCGGGCCGGTCGCCGAGACCAGCACATTGTCCGAGATCATGATGCCACTGAGAGCCTGGGCCTCCAGAGGCTCTTCGAAACGGATCGCCGGGTGGAGGTTGATCACCATGTTCTGTTCGAGGATCCGATCCTTGCCGGGCACCCAGGGCGGCTCAAGCGAGTCGACCCCGATCCCATGAGCGGTGTAGGCGAGAAGACCTTCGGCCGTTTGGCGGTAGTTCCGGTAGACCGAATCGCGGGCCGAGGCGATCTCGGTGGAAGACTCTCCAGGCTTCATCGCCTCGACGCATGCGTGGAAGGACTCGACTCGGGACTCCCAATAGCGCCTGGCCAAGTCCGACGGCGGATGGAAGCTGTAAACACGCCGCACCTCCGCCCAATATCCCGAAGGGCCTGCCCATTCAAGGTCGATGGCGATCGTGTCGGCCTGATCGATCACACCCTCGGTACCAAACGTATATGCCCGAAAGGGAGTCCGGCTCATTTGCGCAATTCCATCCAAACATCCGAATTGACGGCACAGTCGATGCGCCTGGGCCAGGACATCTCTCTCGGTGACGCCGGGTCGGATCTCCGCTTCCAGGGCGCGGAATACCCGTCTCAGAATCGAGGAGGTCTCCTCGAGGTTCGCAATCTCCTCTTCGCTCTTCACCGCCCTGACGTCATCGAATAGGTCGGTGGCGTCGACAAATTCCACTCCTGGTGATGCCGACCTGATGCCGTCCACGTGGGCGGCGGCTGTTATGTCGGACCAGCCGACTATCCCGATCGGGCCGGCCTCGAGTCCGCGGTCGTGCAGTATCCCGCCGATCTCGAACCCGGGGTCGTGGGTGGCACGTATGTCCGTGATCCATTCCACCATCGGGACCCGGGCCAAGCCCCACAAAGGGTCTCCGATGAACGAAGGCTCGCCATCGGCCGGCAGCACCACGAAGCTCCAGCCAGCCCACTGGAAGACGTCGCTCACGTATTGCACCCGGCCCCTCATGAACTCATCACCCCTCGAAGAGATGATGAGACCCGCCAGGCCGTTTTTCCTCATGGCGGATCGCAGTTCGGCGTATCTGCGTTCCCTCTCTTGCGCGGAGGATATGTGGCTCAGACCTGCCTGACTCACTGTGGATCCCCGCGCTCGCCCCGGGTGATGCGCACCGCAACACACCTCATACTCTTTTTCCGATCAAGTGCCGGACTTGGCCGGCACGTTGAGTGCCCCGACTTCTTCGGTGATCTCGGCACTCGTCTTGAGGGCGATGAATCCACCGTCGTTCATGCGCTGCAGGGCGTCATCATGGGCTTCGGGCGTCGAGGCGGAGCACCCGTCCGTTATCAGGGTCACGGCGTAGCCCCGATCCGCGGCGTCGCGGGATGAAAGCTCCACACAGCCATCGGTCACGATCCCCGTCATCACCAGATGCTTGATTCCCATGCGTTGCAGGACTTTGTCGATCCCGGTGGAGCTGAAAACGCTCGCCGAGGTCTTGTTGAAAATCATCTCATTCTCGCGAGGCGCCACTTCCGGCAAGAATTCGTCATCCCGGGAATCCCGTGGGAGAGGCTCGACGTCGGCCGAAGGCATGTACGCCTTGCCGCCGTCCCGCCCGTCGACCGTGCGGTACGCCACCCGGACGTGAATCAATTCCTGTCCCGCTTCTCGAAATGCACCTTGCACGGCGTTGACATTGGGAAGGATCTCGTCGATTCCCTTCCACCGGGACGCAAGAAGCTCGGGCCTTCCGTCGGCGCCGGCAACCCGCCCCACCCAGCCGTCGGTATGTGCATCCAGATACTGAAGATCGATGGTGACCAATGCCACCTCCCCGGCTACGAGCGGAGCCGGCTCCCGCTTCGGAAAGAAGTCGTAGAACGGGTCGTGCATGGCAGAACGCCTCCTTGCAGGGATTTGGTCGGATTCAGACATCCGACCGCCTTTAACCGAACCTGTCAACTGCGAACAATAGACAACAGCCCGACACCCGGGCAAGCGATCGAGCTCGGAGCTTCAAACCTCAGCCTGTCATCTGTTGACACCTAGTTGGGGGTGGCAGTACGATCGGATTACTGACGGGAACGGTACTGCTCCGACCCTGGTGACAGGTCCGTCCACAAATACAGCGACCCCGAAAGGCAGGGCTCTTACCGATGCTTGCGTGCATGGACGGTGGACGATGACGGTCTTGATCACTGGCGCGGGAGGCTTTTTTGGTAGGGCCCTCGTCCGACAGTTCGCCATTGCTGGTGATGACGTCATTGCGGCCGATGTCCTGACCCCCGACCGCTTTGTACCTCGATCCGACACCCCCTCCGGAAAAGTCCGGTACGTGCAGTTGGACGTGGGTGACGCGGGCGCCTGGTCGTCGGCGGACTTGTCGGGCGTAACAGGAATAGTTCAAGCCGCAGCTCTCACCCCCACAGTGGAGCAATCGCAACACGATCCGAGTCGCCTCATTGCCGTCAACCTGATCGGCACGATCAACGCCCTCGAGTTCGCCCGCACCAATCATCTCGACAAGTTTCTGTTCATTTCTTCGGGCGGCGTCTACGACCAGTTCAAAGAGGTCGAGTTGCATGAAGAGGATGCCGACGGTGGCTTTTCCCTGTATGGCTCTGCCAAGCTGGCCGCCGAAATCCTCGTGTTCCGCTATGCGAAAATGTTCGAATTCGACGCCGGAGCGGTGCGCCCGACCTCGATGTACGGGCCCGCGGAAGAGTTTCGGGACACTCGACCGTTCGTCACCGAAGTCAAG
>JACCXF010000342.1 GCA_013697295.1 Actinomycetota bacterium
GCCCGAGGACGTACAGATACGGGTCCGGCGTACGAGCGTTCTCGGCGAGAGGATCCTCGATCTCGTGCCGGCCGAAGACGTCGACGACGACTCGCCGCTGCTCGCGGACGGCGACGAGATCACGAACACCGAGACGCGTTCAGACCTCGAGGACCTCGTAGCCGAGGGAACCGACGTTCTCGCGTCGATCTCGGCTTCCGAGCTGGCGGTCATGATCGAGGAGGGCGCCCAGGGGTTCGGCGGGCAGGGCCTCGAGCTGCGCAGGATGCTGGACAACTTCAACGAGATAATCACCGGGTACGCGGGACGCTCGAAGCAGATCACCAGTCTGATCAGATCCCTCGACCGCTTCAATGCAACGATCGCGAGCCGCGCCGGAGCGCACGAGGAAGCCATCCTCAACTCCGAGAAGAACTTCAGGATGCTTGCCGAAGAGAGCGACCGGCTCGAGCAAGCGATCATCTCGCTCGGTCGCTTGGCGCGTGGAGGCCGTTCCATCCTCGACGCCCACGCCGACGAGATGGAGCGCTTCTTCGCGCAGACGAGGTCGATATTCGGCGTGCTCGCTGAGAACCAAGGTGATATCGCCGGGTTCCTCGCCAATGCTCCGGGGCACAACGAGAACACCCAGCGGGTGGAATACATCGAGTTCAACCAGGTGGTGCAGGACTTCGTCTTCTGCGGGATGAACGACAACCCTAACGATCCCGCTCGAACCTGCGACAAGGGCGGCCCATGAGCAAGCTCAGAACTGGGATAAACGTCATCTCGTTCCTGGTCTTGTCGGGTGGCCTGATCTTCTTCGGCGTGACCAACTTCATCATCGAACAAGAGATGGGTCGGGTGTTGTACGCCGACTTCACCGACGCGTCGGGTCTGAACCCTCGCAACGACGTGACCATGCGAGGGGTCGTCGTCGGCTCCGTCGAAGACGTGCAGCTGAACGATGACCATCTGGCTCGCGTGAAGGTCGTTCTGGACCCGGGCGTGAGCGTGCCGGAGGGAACGAGAGGTGAGATCGTACGGCGAAGTCCGATCGGCGAGCTAACGTTGGAGCTGGACCCGGGCGACGGCGAAATCCTTGCGAGCGGGGCCACGCTCGGCGTGGAAGACACGGTTCCCCCGCCGGACGTCGCCAAGACGATCGAAGCGTTGGCGGATGTCCTGCACGAGGTTCCGTCCGGGGACCTCACCATCCTCATCGACGAGCTCGCCGCCGGCCTCCGCGGTCGGGGTGAGGACATCGCCCGGCTCAACGTGGCCGCTGCCGACCTTCCAGAACGGCTCCTCGAGGTCGAATCGGAGCTCGAGGACCTGATCCGTACCGGTCCCAAGGTAACGGGGGTATTCGCCGACAATGCGAGGACCCTCGCGGACGACATCACGCAAACCGCCGTTCTCGCCGACATCCTTCGAGACAACCGCTACAAGCTGCTCGACCTTTATCGGAACGGCGCGCGCTTCACCACCGTTGCCGGCGACCTGATCGGAACCGAGAAGGCCAATCTCGCCTGCATGATTCGCGACTTCGGCGACGTCAACACGGTGATGGCGCGGCCTCGCAACCTCGACAATCTCGCGAGCGTGCTCGACGACAACCATTTCTTCTTCTCGGCTGTGGAGCAGTCGGTACAGACGGGCCTCGACGGATTCATGTGGTTCAGGGTCCAGCTGCTTCCGCACACCGAGCCGAAGGCTCAGGCCTACCAGCCGCACCGCCCCGTCCCGGACGTCTACGGCGGAAATGCTTGCCGCTCGCGCTACGGCCCGGGAGTTGGCCCCGGAAGCCAGCCTCACGAGTTCCAGACCGCCCCGGACTCATCGTTGAACCTTGGGCGCTAGCGGGTCAAAATAACGGCGGCGCACCCGCCGGTAGCCTGGAGAACATGAACGCTCGATTAAGAGTCATCCTGCCCTGGACCTTGTTCGCGCTCGCGCTGATCGCCGCCATCGTCTTCGCCGTCCTCTGGCTGCAGTCGGTGAACGAAGCTAACGAGGCTCAGGAGGTCGAGGACACCGCCAGCGAGGTCGCGCTCGCTCTTACCAACTTCTCTGCCGAGACCATCGATCAGGACGTCGCCGAGATCAACCAGTACGTCGTGGGCGAGTTCGCCGAGGAGGTCGGGGTGTTCTTCGGCGACGAGGCCGACGACGCGATCGAGGAGGCCGAGGGCGAGAGCCAGGCGGAGCTCGACTCCATCTTCGTCGAGGAGGTAGAGGGCGACAACGCTTCGGCCTTCGCGGTCCTGACTCAGTCCGTCACCAACACGGGCCTAGCCGAAGCACGCACGGACACGATCCGGATGGAGTTGGGCATGGTTCGAACGCCTAACGGATGGAAGGCCAACAAGGTCGACATCCTTCAGTCGCCGGGCGTCACCGCTCCCGGAGGCCTCGGGTCCTGATCCGTTAACCCACCTCCGCTTCGATCGAGTGGTATCCGGTCGACCCGGCGGGGTGAGGCGGAGCCGTCTCGATCACCTGGACTTCGCCGTCACCGTCCGTCGCGCGGCACTGGATCGTGATGCTCCCGGCTCTCT
The DNA here is from genome assembly GCA_013697295.1 of Actinomycetota bacterium. Classification (GTDB taxonomy): domain Bacteria; phylum Actinomycetota; class CADDZG01; order CADDZG01; family WHSQ01; genus JACCXF01. The sequence goes on from JACCXF010000342.1 coordinate 2,541, forward strand.
CGGGCGTCCACTCGTACGCCCA
>JACCXF010000001.1 GCA_013697295.1 Actinomycetota bacterium
GTGAAACGAGAGCCCGACATGGAGAAGCTCCAACACACCTACGACGAATGGGAGGCGGAGGTGGAGGAGGCGCTGGAAGTGGACGGTGAATATTCCAGGCGCTACGGAAATGCCATCTACCTTTTCAGCGTCGCCCAACGCCAGCTCGAAGTTGCCCAGGCAGCGATGAAACGGCGAGAGGACGACGAGAAGCGCACCGCCAAAGAGATCGTCGATGACTTGATGCGGAGATGAGGGGCCCCTGGCTAGGAGCCCCTTTGGTCCGTGCTACCAACAGCGCTGGCATAGACCTCGCCGGCGGGCACGAGTTGTCCTCTGTGGACCTCTACCCGCTACAAGGAGGTCCCTCATGGTGAGAGGGCCTGCTCCTAAGCCATCAGATCAGCGCGTGCATAGGCAACGGCCCACGTATGAGTGGCTCGATATCCCGAACGTGCCTTATCGCGGCAAGAGGCCAAAGCTGCCCGACGACGTTCCGGTTGAGACGCTGGAGTGGTGGATCGCGCTGACGACGATGCCCCACTGCGTGCTGTGGACCTCTCCTGACTGGCAGTACGCCGTCTTGACCGCGCAGATCCACGCAGCGGTAGTGAAAGGAGATCTTGCCAGGGCATCAGAGCTCCGGATCAGGGAAATGCAGATGGGCGTGACGTTGGACGCCCGGAGAGCGCTGAGGATCAGGTACATCGACCCAGCCACGCATGTGGCGGAGGATCACTCCAACGTGAAGGACTTTGATGAGGAACGGCGGAAGAGGCTCGGAGCTGGGATCTCAGGGGATTCGCGGCAGTGACTCTTCACGACACGATCGGCCTCGTCGTAGGGGACATGAGCCCCGAGACGAGGAGTTTGATCGTGGAAGAGCAGAACAACGAGACGAATTGGGTCAACCCGGATTTCGAGGGACGCGCCCCGACAGTGAGCAACATTTTGGCCTCGTGGATCCCGCAGGCCGAAGTCGTCGAGTCCCTCGCAGCGGTTCCCGCCGAGTCGAAGCCGGAGCGTGCAAAAAGAAAAACGAAAACTCCGCGTACTACGCGTGCCGCGTCCCCCAAGAAGGGCAAGACATCCGAGCGTTGCGCCCAGATCGAGTGTGACAAGGACCACGACGAACTCGGCGCGCACGTCGCCAAGCCCAAGACCGACGAGCAGCGACGTCTCCACAAGAACGCGGCTGTCCGTGCCTGGCGCCAGAAGCACGCCGCCAAATTCGCTCTCTATATGAAGACCTGGAGGGCGAACAAAAAAGCTCAGGACAAGAAGAGCACCAAGACCACGACGAAGAAAGCCAAGAGGATCGGAAAGGCAGCGACAGCATGACGCGACGCAGCTGGGGAGAAGGAACAGTCGGCCAGCTCAAGGATGGGCGGTGGCTCGCTCGTCTGAGGCTCGGTGATGGGCGACGGAAAGCCTTCTACGGCAAGACCAAGCCTGAGGTCATCGCGAAGCTGGGGGCCGCGGCGCACGCACACCGCCGCGGCCTCTCCTTACCTGGTGAGCGGCAGACATTGGGTGAGTTCGTCGAGAAGTGGATCTCCTCGCTCGGGCCCTCTGTCAGGGAAAAGACCGCAGCGAATTACGCGACGCTCCTGCGGAGTCACGCTATCCCTGTCATCGGGAACGTCCCACTCGTCAAGCTCGGCCCAGCAGATCTTCAGAAGCTGTACGACGCCCGCCGCAAGTCGGGAGCCGCTCCCCAGTCAGTCCTTCACCTGCATCGAGTCGTACATCGCTGTCTCCGTGACGCTGAAAGGTGGGGCGAAGTCAGCAGGAACGTCGCGAGGTTGATCGATGCCCCCAAGGTCGGGAGAAGCGATGCTGTCCATTTCCTAAACGCACAAGAGGCCCGCCTACTCCTCCAAACCGCCGGAGGTGATCGCCTCGAAGCCTTCGTGATCCTCGCCCTCTCGACTGGCATGCGCCTAGGGGAGCTTCTCGGGCTCACCTGGAGGGCCGTGGACCTCGAGCGGGGCACAGTCAGTGTTCTGGCCTCTCTCCAACCGACAGGGGACGGTCTGGTACTCCTTCCCCCAAAGACGACTCATAGCCGACGTGTCATCGACGTCGAGCCCCGTGTGATCACTGCCCTACGCCGCCGTCGTGCTGCACAGCTGATGGAACGACGCGTCGCGGGTAACGCCTGGGTGGGGAGTCAGGATCTGATCTTCACTACGGAGACCGGAGCGCCCATCGATGGCAGGACGTTGATCAGGGCTTGGTTCCGACCGCTGCTCAAGCGGGCAGGACTCCCGCCGATTCGGATCCATGACCTCCGTCACACTTATGCATCGATCGCCCTCGCGAACGGAACTCACCCCAAGGTCGTGCAGGAAGCTCTGGGGCACTCGACGATCGCGATCACGATGGATCTCTACTCGCACGTGACCGCGACGCTTGGGCGGGAGGCCGCGCACACGATGGGCACGGCCCTCTTCGGAGAATAAGTCGGCGCGGACGGATTGCCACACACTGGAGGTCGAATATGCCGAAACGAATCGTTGCGGACCCCGAAAGCGGTTTCCCGGGCACTTTTGAAGAGAACGACGGGACGCGGGCTGAGGGCACTTACAGATACGTCGCCTACGTGTACGGCCCAGAGGAGATCCCGTATGTCTCCGCCGAGTCCACCGCCGAGCTCCGTGCGAAGTACTGGGATCCAGCGCAGCAAGCGCTGCTCATTCCCTTCACACAGGGAAGGATCTTTACGTTCGGACCCAAGCTGCTGAGCCAAGCCACTGACACGGCGATGGTCCTCATTAGGATCGAGTTCCAGTACTCCAACCCGGGTCCGAAGCCGGAGATATGCACCTGTGGGAAGTTGTCGGTCCGACATGCCGTCGAATATCACGTCAAGACCACTGCCGCTCAATAGCGGCACGACAACACATAGGCGGTCCGCGCGGCGTATTAGGCTGCCGATACCGATTGGCATCGCGCTGTTCGATAACCAAAGAACATAGGAGGTCACGAAGTGGGTCGTGTGATCTTCGAGAGTGTGCCCGCTACTGGAACGATGAAACAGCGGACAGGTTCTGACATCCCTGGAGAAGCACGATGCCGCTTCAGGTTCATGGAGCCTGAAGAGAGTGCATTCGGTCCAGACTTCCCCAATTCAGTCCGTCAACTACGGAAGCGGGTGTTGGCCGCGGATGGCCTGTTCAAGTCATCGCCACCGCCCATGATCAGCGGCGTGGCAGATGCAGTCCTCCCGAAGGAGATCTTCGGTGCGCTGCCCGAGGGAGGACTGCTTTCCCACACGTGGGAGTTCACACCCTCTGCGTGCGTTCCAGTCGACAAGGACAGTTAGCTCGACTCGAAATGGGCATCAGAAATGGGCATCAACTCCCATTTTCTGAAGGTCTGCACGCGTGAAAGAGCCCATACCTATTGCTCCGGAGGGGTGGCAGAGCGGTCGAATGCGGCGGTCTTGAAAACCGCTTGGGCTTCACGGCCCACCTGGGTTCGAATCCCAGTCCCTCCGCATAAATCGGGCATTTCCGCCCTCACTAACCGCGAGCCCCGCGAGCCAATACCACCCGCGTACCACAACCAGCGCCGGATGGCGGGGCGAATCATGAACGTGGCCGCGTGTGTGCCCCGGTGTGGCGGCTCTTGCCCGAGATGGGCGCAGTACGCGGCCCGGCACCGCGCGGCGCCCGTTGGCCACCGTGTCGGCGCGTTGGGCACGACGGGGTGGGGGGAGTGGGTCGAATGTTTCGCGGATAACGGCGAAAGAGCCCATCTCCGCGCTTCAACGGTACGTTGCGGAACTGACCGCCGCCGCAGAGGCGGAGGAAGCAGCGGTCGAACGGCGCGTTCGATCGGCAGGGAGGGCGACACGTGGGTAGGCGCGGAAGCGGCGAGGGCACGATCGGGCAATGGCGAGGCGGCTGGCGCGCGGCTCTCAGGCTCAAAGGCGACCGGCGAGTGTGGCTCTACGGGAAGACGCGGCGCGAGGTCGCGGACAAGCTGGTCGTCGCGGTTCGCGCGGTCGCGGACGGCCGCCTCGTCGGCTCGCCGCGGCAGACCGTCGGCGTGTTCCTCGAGCGATGGCTGGAGTCGACGCGACCGACCGTCCGTCAATCGACATGGATCCGCTACGCGCAGCTGGTCCGCGTCCACATGCTGCCGTCGCTTTCGAAGATCCAGCTCGGGAGTCTCTCCTCGCAACACCTCGAGGAGCTGTACGCCGAGCGCATCGCCGCTGGGGCGGCGCCCCGGACCGTGCATCACGTCCACGCCGTCCTCCGGCGCGCGCTCAACGTCGCCACGCGATGGGGGCTCATCGTCCGCAACCCCACCGCCGACATCGACCCGCCGCGCGTGCCAGGGCGCGAGATGCGCACCCTCTCAGAGGAGCAGTTC
>JACCXF010000033.1 GCA_013697295.1 Actinomycetota bacterium
GCCCGATCCCGTGGAACTCGTTGACGCGGCCGAGACACTCGTCGACGAGGGCTTCGTCGTTCTCGTCTACACGAACGACGACCCCATCCTGGCTCGCCGCCTCGACGCAATCGGTTGCGCGGCGGTCATGCCTCTGGGGTCTCCGATCGGCAGCGGCATGGGCATCAACAATCCCTACAACCTCCGGATCATCGTCGAGCAGACTTCGGCCCCGGTCATCCTCGATGCAGGGGTGGGCACCGCCTCGGACGCTGCGCTTGCGATGGAATTGGGCTGTGACGGCGTTCTAGCTGCGAGCGCCGTGACGCGGGCGGAGAAACCGGAGGCCATGGCGGAGGCGGTCCGCAAAGCGGTTGAAGCGGGACGACTCGCGTTCCACGCGGGACGCATACCGCGCCGTTTGTACGCCCAAGGATCCACCCCAGCCGAGGGCTCTGCGGACCTTTTCGACGAGCAAGCTTAGAGCTGTGGGTCACGGGTTCGACCAAGGGTGGTGCCTTGCCCTCGAGAGAGACGGGGGCCCGGTTTTGGCCGGGCCCCGTGGAACTTCCTAGCTCCCCGGGCTAGTCGGAAGCACTCTCCGTCGGCTCGGAGTCACCGACGAAGGCGTCCGGGGTTAACAGGCCGGCGATCGGCATCGGTAGGCCTGGGAGCTCGTCCTCCATGATCGCCACCGCGAGGTCATGGCGTATCGGTGGGTTGTTGCCCGCCGCCGTGCGCATGACGTTGACGTACAGGGTCGGCCCGCCCTCGCCAAATGGATTGCGCTCGTCGAAGTAGATGCCGGTTGGTTCGGCTCGACACTCCTTGAGGGTGGCGAAGCGGAAGACCGCCTCGGCCGTCCCGTCGTTGCCTTCGTCGGGGGTGGCAACCCAGATGTCGTTACCGTGCACTCGGTTGGCGGGAGGCTGATCCTCGGTGATGTACAGGTTGCCGGCGGGATCCAGATCGAGGTTGTCCGGCCTGCTCAGCTCACCGCCCGTCGTGACGTAATCGGTGACGTAGGCGGTGTCGTGATCGCTCGTGCCCCTAGGCTCACGCAGGTCGATCGCAAGCACTCGTTGTCCGACTCCCGTTGGACCGAAGCCCGTGACCGCGACGAACATGGTGTCCGTTCCAGTGGCATTTCTTCCGATCTCGACGTCTTCCGGCCGTTGATACGGAGTGGCTCCTGCCGCTGTGGCCGTCGCATCCGAGTCGATCCTCACGCTGGCCCGATCCAGCGGGATCCATGTCGCCGGCCCCGTCTCTCCTGAGGCGACCTTCAGCGCGTAGAGCTGACCCGAGGCCAGATCACCCCTGTGGTCCGGGACGAACCTGTAGATGAACCCCCCGTTGGGTGCAGGCTCTTCCGAGATCCCGTACAGATTCCCCTGAGGATCGAAGTCGAGGCCCTCGTGGGAGCGAGATCCGATCGCCGGCCTCACTTGGGCGGCTCCGGTCTCCGGATCGATCTCGTAAACGAGGCCCGCCAGGGATTCCGGGGATCGTGGGTCGAGGAGCACAGGGGCGTTGCGAGGATTGTCGACCTCTTCGGCCGCCAGGATCGTGCCCCAGGGCGTCCACCTGATCCCGTCGAGCCTCTCCCAATCGGGGCGGCGCGCCAGCGTGCGCGTGACCGGACCCCCGGGGTCATCGACGGTCTCCATGTCGGTGACCGTTACCGCGCCGTTCTCCCTGACCTCGTGGGTGCGGAAGAGGAAGCGGCCCACGTGACTTCCCTCGATGCCAAAGAGGGCTCCAGGCTTCCCTGCACCCTGCTCGTTCACGGTATTCATGTCCGGGCTGTTCGGGAAACGAGGCTCGGCCTCCCTCTCGAAAACGATCTGCTCGTAGCCCGGCGGGACGATGAATGGTTTCTCAGACGGGACCGCCGTCAGGTCGGTACACGCCGATGATGCCGGTACCGGTGTGAACTGGAAGGGCCCGCGCGGTTGCTCGTTCTCCGTCGCCATAGCGAGCGCGACGGCGGGGGACGAGATGCAAATGCAAAGAGCGGCGTACGCAAGAAGTCTCGGAATTCGCGTTCGAACGCGCACCCTCTTTCTTCCTCTCGATTCATCTGGCCCGTTCATGGCTCTCCCTTCTACGTCCGCCTTGAACCAGGGTCCATCTCCGCCAGGGCGAAAACAGTTAGGAAGGCAACAGGATCGGGGTTTCCGCAGAGGAGAGCGGGACCGAGGCGCGTTTAGGGCTGTGCGTAGGGCTTGAGCGGCGGCTCGTGGTCCGTGGGCTGGCCTTGTGAGAAGTCCGCGAGGTTCGCCGTCTCCGGAGGCGGAGCTCCTGCCCCCGGCATGCTTCCGCTGGCGCAGACGGTTGCCGGGAGACGACGTGGCCGCGCTGGCCCCGGCTGCGTGAGGGCGTCCATCACCAGCTTGAACGTTACGTAGTCACCGACGATGCCGACGTGATCCACCGGCCGCGCGGGGCAGATGTCCTGGATCCGTATGTTGCTTCCTCCGGCCAACTCGGAGGTGCCGGATGGCTGGACGAGCTGATCGCTGTCCGTATAGACGTTCGTGTAATGGATCGGACCGGGCGTTTCCTCGCCGCGTTTAAGTGCTCCGATGAATTCCGCGACCCTTCGCATCTGCCAGCAGGCCGGGAAACAACCATCGCCTTCGGCGGCTGTATCGGCGACGACAGTGCCGTGGTTAGGGCTGGCTAACCCGATGTAGTCGGCCACGTGCCGGGCGCTTGGGAACCACTTGATCGCCCAACGTGGCTCCAGGCCCCCCTGGCTGTGCCCGAGAACGTCCACCTTCTCGTCCGTGCGTCGGTGGATGACGGTGACGGCGCGGGCCACGTACTCGGACGACTTTTGGGCGTCGCCGAGGGCCCGGCCAGGCAGTTGTACCCAACAAACTTCGAAGCCCCGCTGGTGCAGAACGTCCCAGTAGTTCCAGCCCCAGTTCTGACGGCGCGTGACCCCGGTCCCGTGCACCAGGAGAACCGGTTGCTTCTTCCCATTGCCGTTCAGGCGATCCATCCCGCCCCGGCAGGCGAGGGCGCGGTCCAGCTTCGACTTGGGTACGGAGAGAGGTGCATCGCCGGGCCACGCCTGAGCTGCGCTCGGCCCCGCGACAAGGGCGGCGCCCAGAAGGGCGCTCAGAGCCGCGATCGCGAAACGTTTCACCAGTTGATGATCCCCCCTGAATCGGTGCCCTCCAACTATGCCCCACCGTATCCGGCCTAATCCACCTTCGAGAGGGGTCGGGCCCAGAGGGTTGTTTTCAAACCCCGTGGTGCACGTGGTGCACGTGGTGCACCTGCACCGCGTGGACCAGTGAATCGCGTGCACCACAGGTTTTTCAGAGACCTACACCGCACGTATCCGCGGCACGCAGCTCTGGAGGGCAAGGCCCGGTCCCGGGGGGCGTCCGGACTCGGCCGGTGGGTAGGTTGGGTTGAATGACGGTGTTGATCGGGACCTCGGGGTGGATGTACCGGGACTGGCGGGAGCGCTTCTACCCGAAGGGCGTGCCCCAACGATTGTGGCTCGGGCACTACGCGGAGCGCTTCGCGACGGTCGAATCGAATAGCGCCTTCTACATGTTGCCGAAGCCGGAGACTTTCAAAGCCTGGGCCGACCGGACTCCGGATGACTTCGTCATGGCCGTGAAGGTCAATCGTTACATCACCCACATCAGACGGTTGCGGGATTGCGCGGAGCCGGCGGCTCGTTTCCTCGAGCACTGCCGGCACCTGGGCTCGAAGCTCGGTCCGATATTGCTCCAGTTGCCCCCGAACCTCAAAGCGAACCTCGACGATCTGAGAGCGACGCTCGATGCTCTGGGTGCGGCGAGGGTGGCGGTCGAGTTCCGCCACTCGACATGGTTCACGGATGAAACCCAGAAGGTGTTGACGGAGCGCAACGTGGCGCTCTGTATGGCGGACCGCAACTCGCAACCCATAAGCCCCACCTGGCGGACGGCCGACTGGACCTACTTGCGATTGCATCAGGGACGCGCCGATCCCATGCCTTGTTACGGGCGCTCTGCTCTCGACGCCTGGGCGGGGCGTCTTACCGGGGGATGGAGCGACCTCGAGGCCTTCGTCTACTTCAACAATGACCCCGGAGGGTGCGCGCTGCGAGACGCCCGCACCTTCGCCGGTTCGGTGCGCCGGGCTGGGCTCGAGCCGACCCGCGTTCCTTCCGAGACGATCTCGGTTGGCTGAGTCGCGGCGATCGGTCTGGTAAGCAAGGAGGATGGGACAGATCCTCATAGGCACCGCGTCATGGACCGACAAGTCGCTGCTCAAGTCGGGGTGGTATCCGCCGGACGCATCGAGCGCGGAGGAACGGCTGCGGTATTACGCGGGGCAGTTCCCGCTCGTCGAGGCCGACTCCACGTACTACTTCCTGCCTAACGAGAAGAACTCGAAGCTGTGGGTGGAACGAACGCCGAATGACTTCACGTTCAACATCAAAGCCTTCTCCCTCCTGACACAGCATCCAACGAAGCCCCCGGCTCTCAAGGGTTTCCTCGAGGTCGGGGGGACCAAGAACGTGTATGCCAAGGATGTCGACGCTCACGTGATCGAGCGCGTATGGGATGCGTTCCTCGAGGCGCTCGAGCCCCTGCAAACCGCCGGTAAGCTCGGCGCATTGCTCTTTCAATTCCCGCCGTGGTTCACGATCGGCCGGAAGAGCCGTGAGTACGTCATCGGATGCGCGAAACGCGCGGCCCCCATCCCGATCTGCGTCGAGTTCCG
>JACCXF010000041.1 GCA_013697295.1 Actinomycetota bacterium
CCCAGCTGACTCACGACCTTCACGCCACCGATCTTGCGGTCTCCGACGAGGAGGTCGTCCGGCCACTTGATCGACACCTCGCTCCGCAGGACATCGGATAGACCCTCGGCCGCGGCGAGCGATGCAAGGAGCCACAGCAGCCCTTCGGCGTCGGGCTGGAGCGACGGTCGCAGGACGATCGAGAAATACAGGCCCCTACCGGCGAACGGGACCCACGGCGGGCCCTTTCGCTGCCGCGGAGCCACTTCCTGATCCGCAACGACGGTCGCACCTTCGGGCCCTTCTTCCTGACGCGCCCACGCGAGCGCCAGCGCCTCGGTAGTCAGGGCGATCGGATAATGGCGGAGCGGCCGCCCGAGAGCCTCGGTCGACAGCGCGTCGGTGAGCCGTCGGGCCGGATCGTCCTCGATCACACCGGGCCACCTGGGACGGCCGCTCCGGGTGGTTCGCCCCCCGGTCGCGGCACGAGACGTTCGACCCTCCAACCGTCCGGCTGAAGCGACAGCACGAGCGAGCCCGCCGGGATCGCCGTGAGGAGCTCGGGAATGTCGGGTCCCATCTGGATCAGATAGTGGACGCGCACCTGCATGGGAGCCTCCGGTTCCGCCTTGGAGTCGAATGCCAGGCGCGCGAAGTCGATACCGGCGAGGTCCCGTCTGATGCCCGCCAGGACATCCGAAAGGAATGCTTCGTGTTCGTCGCGACTCGCCACCCCGGCCCTGAGACGAGACGTCAGGTCGAAGTCCATCCCCCGCTCGTGACCGACGTTGAGGATGTAGGCCTGCGCCGGCTCCGAGAACAGCCCCCACAACCCCTCGGCGTCGCCGGCGGCGACCTGGGCGAAGAACGTCTCCGCGACCGCCAGTGCCCCCTCGCTAGCGACCTCCTCGGGCTCGAGCTCGTCGCCGGAACCTTCGGGCGGATCTTGATAGGGGCCCGGGGCCATCCTTCTCTCCATTCTCGACAACGGACCTGCGGATGCTAGCGGTCCGAAGAGGTCCCATCCGGCCCACCGCTTGCGCTCTGACTATGGACGAATACCATGTAGATGCGATCCGCATCTACCAGGCGAAGCGACCCGGCGGGACCCAGGTCCAGGGAGGGCTCTTTCGTGTCTACAACCCCACAGGCGCTCAGCGACCCATCCGACGCGAGCGCGTCCCAAAAGCCCCGCGGTGGAGTCATCGATCTCGATCCGATGACGCGCGTCGGCGGCGCGCTGGGGGTTCGCGTCACCACCGATGGGACCCGGATCACCGACGCGCACGCGGCGGGCAATTTCTTCCGCGGTTACGAAACGCTAGCTCTCAAGCGGGATCTTCGCGACGTGATGCCGATCGTTTCCCGGGCCTGCGGTTGGTGCGGCGGGGCGCACATGACGACCGCTTCCCTCGCGCTCGAGATGGCGTTCGAGATGAGACCCCCACCTATGGCGATCGGGATGCGAACGATCGCGCAAGCCACCGAGGCGATCTGGGTTCATGCCGCGCATCTAGCGGTGCGAGCCGCGCCCGACTACTGCGCCTCCGTGGTCGCGAAAACGACGCCGCGGTTGTGGGCGAAAGCGCGCGTGGCCAAAGCGCCCGGAGCGTCCATCCATGGATACGGAACGATCGCCGATCTCATGGAGGGCATGACGCCACTTACCGGCCGGTACTGGACGGAAACGCTCCCTGCGGGCCGGCGGGTCCAAGAGATGATCAGCATGTTCTACGGGAAGTTCCCGCACCCCTCGGTTGCGGCTCCCGGAACCGTTGCCGCCACCCTCTCGTGGGCGACCTTCACCGAGTACTTCACTCGGCTCGTAGCGTCCGTGGACTACGTGAAGCAGGTGTGTGCGCTCTGGGATGACCTCATCGCGTTCCTCTACGAGGCCGACGAGCGTTTCCTGACTTTGGGCCAGCGCCCGGCGAGCTTCATCCACGCGGGGTGCTGGGATGACGTGCGTTCGGCGTATACCTACGAAGGCCTCGATGAGAACGGGCGTGCCAGGCTGGCCCCGCCCGGCGTGATGATCGACGGGAACATCGAGACCAGGAACCTCAGCGAAGTCCACGCACACATCACCGAGCACGTCGACCACTCCTTCTACGACATCGAGGTCGAAGGGGGGCACGACCGGCGCGGAGACTCTCTTCCCGATGGACATCCATGGACCCAACGGAACATCGCTCGTCCGGCACAGCGGGACGAGCAAGGCGCCTATTCATGGTGCGCCGCGCCCAGGTGGGGGGGCCACGTCGTCGAGTCGACGCCACTCGGCCGTCTCTGGCTGACGGCGACGCGCGACGACTTCCCGACCAACGACTTCATCGAAGCGACGGGAAGCAGCATCCGGATCCTCGTTCCGATGAACTTTCAACCCGAGACCATCGTCGAGTGGAAGATCCCCGAGCGCGTCAACGCGCTCGAGCGGCTCCGCGCAGATGCCTACGGGATCGCGTTCGCAGGGCTCTGTGCAGCGATCACGCTTCTCAAAGGCTTCGAGTTGATGCGAACCGGGGAGATGGAGCAAAGCATCCCTCTCGATATCCCGGAAGACGAAACCATGGGCGTCGGACTATGGGAAACCGGGCGCGGCTTCAATGCCCACTGGTTGAGGGGTGACGCGGGCAGGGTCACCAACTACCAGATAATCAGCGCTTCCACGCTGAACGCATCCCCGCGCGACGCCGACGGCCGCCCGGGTCCGATGGAGGAGGCGCTGATCGATTCGCCGATCATCGAAGAGTCCTCCGGAGACGAACTCACCGGCATCGATGCGATGCGGGTGATCCATTCCTTCGATCCGTGCATGAACTGCGCCAACCACTGAGACGGGAGACTTGATGGCGGATACGGCAGGTTCACGTCCAAGCTACGACCCGCAGGATCCATTCGCTCCCACCGCGGTGCGCAGCATGTTGCAGATC
>JACCXF010000052.1 GCA_013697295.1 Actinomycetota bacterium
GGGTTCTCCTGTCCGCACTTCGGGCAAGCCGGCACGGCAAGGAGTCTACGGCCGGGGAGATGGACATCCGATGGCATCGGTTGGCGCTGTTGCGTTGAATCAGTCGCTTTCCGGTGACGGGGAGTCCTTTGTCACAACCCCGCCAGATGGGCGAGGCTCGAGACCTTCCGAAGGACATAGCGCCGGCCGTCCTTGGTGACCAGGCCGCGTCGCTGGAGGTCGGACAAGATCCGGGTCACGTTTTCCCGGCTGCCGCCGCACAGGCTGGCGAGGTCGGCGTGCGTGACGATGGAGGGCAGCGCCGTACCGTCGGCCGGCAGCTCCTGAAGACTGGGGCTCACGAGCTGGAGCAAGCGCTTCGCGACGCGCCCCTTGAGGTCCAGGTAAAGGAGGTCCTCGACGAAAGACTCGTGCGCCTGGATCTGTGCGGCCAGGGCCCTCAGAAGGCCGCGGGCCGCCCCGGAGTGACGCGCCAGGAAGTCCAGGAACGCCCCACCCGGAACCACCCAGATGCTCGAGTCCTCGAGGGCGACGGCCGTCGCCGACCTTGGCTGCTCGCCGAGCACGCCGAGCTCGCCGAAGAACTGCGGATGATCCAGGGTGGTGTGAAGGACCCGGTGGCCCGTCGAGGAGATCGAGCTCACCTCCACACGACCGCGCCAGAGGAAGAAGACCTCGGAGGCATCGTCTCCCTGATGGAAGAGGTAGGTTCCGCGGCGATAGTGCCGGAGCCGCCCGTGCTCGGCCAGCTCGTTGACGGCCTGTCGGTCGCTCACCGCCAGGATCGGCGTGGCCGCCATGGCCATCTCCAGAGCGGGCGGGATGGCAAGGCCCGTATGGCTTCCCATCTAGCCGGAGCGTAGCGAAACGCCGTTTGGCGCACCAGCCCGGACAAATGAAACGGGCTCGGTCTCCCGAGCCCGTCCAAGGAGCGTGCGTGGGACTACGCGCGCTTCGCTTCGCGCTTGCTGTCCCGCTTGCTGTCGCGCTTGCTGTCCCGCTTGGTGACGCGCGTCGCGGCCTTGCCAATGTCCTTGCCTGCTGTCGCGGCGTCGGGTGCCTTCGGAGTGACCTGCTTCTCCGCCATCTGGAAGTTCACCTCCTCCCGTTGTCTCGATGCTCCTTCGAACGCCCTCAGTCTGGACTCACACGTGGTTCGGTGTCGGTGCCCCGCAGCACGAGGGCGACGTGACATCCGGCACCACCCCTGCGTGACGAGCGTCACATGCTCAGTCCAGTTCGGGTAGATCCAGAGGATCGGGGCGAGGAGTGCAGGCCCCGCAGTAAAGGGCGTCCTCCACCACGAGCACCTGTGTGGTCTCCCTTTTCTTGAAGAGCTCCAGGATGTAGGGCTGTGTCTGGGCGTGGTTCTCGCATACGCCGCGGCCACAGAAGCGACAGGTCCCGACCGCGGTCTTGCGGCAGTGCCAGCAGTCCATGAAGTCCCTCCGGGCTCGAGTGGTCGGCTAATGCTGCCACGTCCGGTCTGGCGAGATGTGAGGGTTGAGAGTTCCCCTCGTGAAAGCGTCCCGGACGAGCTCGTCGAATCCTTGGCGATCCAAGCGATAGACGCGGAGCGGTGTCCTTGCGACTACCGCCGCGGTCCGGGGCACGTCCAGCAAGAGCGCTATTTCACCGAAGTAGGCCCCCGGCCCAAGGGTCGCAACGGGCTTGCCGTCCTCCACCACTTCCACCTGCCCCGCCCGAATTACGTAGAAGGCGTCACCCACCTCTCCCTGGTCGACGATCGTCGCTCCCGGGGGGTACCGCTGCCATGCTCCATGCTCGAGAACCCGGGCCAGCTCGTCTGTCTCGAGGTGGGAGAGGCAGGGCAGCTCTCGAAGTTCGGCTATCGACTGCAGCGTTGGAGCGAACTCCGGGACCTCGGCCATGTCCGAAAGCAGACGGTCGAACGTGCCCTTGTCGATCTCGAACAGTTCGGATTCCTCCAGCGCCCGAACGGTCGCGCTTCGAGGGACAGCCTCTGCAAGTCCCAGCTCCCCGAAGGACTCGCCAGGCCCGAGGACCCTAAGGGCTCGCTCGTTTCCCGTGGCGACGTCCTCCTCCACGACCTGCAGCGTGCCGCGACGCACCACGTAGAAGGCCTGCGCCCGCTCGCCCTGGCGAACGACGGGCTGGCCCCGCCCAAACGTGCGCAATGCCACCCGGCCGGCGAGGTCGCTCAGGATTTCTTCCGGGACATCGTCGAACAGAGGCAGGGCATCGATGAGGCCAGCGGCCTCCACTCGCCACTTCCGCTCCAGGCGGAAGCGCACGCGCTGCGAGAGGGCCCTTAGCCGGCGTGACACGGCTCGGGCGAGATTGATCAGCCCTCGAACGATCGGCCCCAGCACGACCAGGACCAGAAGGATCAAGACCAGGCGTGGGATAGTGCCGCCGTTCCACAGACTCAACAGGAGCCCCCCGAACACGTTCTTCCAGAAGAACCCCGCCGTGGCCAAGGAAAAGATCGTGAAAGCAACTCCCAGGAATCCATACAGCGCCAGGCCGACCTCCTGCCTGGAGAGATGGACTCGCTTCCGGAGCTTGTGCCAGAGGTCGTGCCGGATAAAGGAGAGGGACCGTGGCCGCAGATCGGGGACCTGGATGAAGTCGGACAGAATCCAGTAGCCGTCTAGCTCGAGCAGCGGGATCAGGTTCATGAACAAGACCAGGTAGTTGAGGACCGCGAACTTGTACAGAAGCGGCGAGAAGGGCGCCTCAGGAAAGAGCCACACAAGCAAGGCCGCCGCGCCGGACACCACGGATTCGGCGTACGGGCCAGCGAACGCACCCGCGATTCTCTGCCCACGATCGAGCATCAATCCATCGGAGGACTCGACGAAGAACGCCGGGGAGCCGAAATAGATCATGAAGCCAGCGCTCTTCACGCGGCGACCGTGATGGGTCAGCACGACCGCGTGTCCCAGCTCATGGATGAAGGTAAGGACATAGTTCAGCCCCATGAGGATCAGGAACCCGGACGCGGCCGACTCCGCCGTCAGGCTGAAGTCTCCGGAGCGGACGATTGAGAGGAAGGCGAGGAACCCGCCCACGGAGACGACCCCAACGATCAGGAGGACGGGCTTTAGAAAGAACCATCTCAAGAGGTACCGATAGAACCAACGCACGAGCCGGTCCGCGCCCTTCCAGTCCAGGCGAAGCGTCTTGAAGAACCGCCCGGCCCTCTGACGAGCCCCCGGTGCCGGATGGAGGGCCCTCTGCACCGCCGCATCGACATCGACGAAGGGGCGGTCCAGGAAATTGCCGAAGCTCAACTCGTACACCAGGTCGGCGACGCTCGAAAGCTCCAGACCGCCCGAACCCTTCAGTCGATCCACAACGATCTCCTTGACGGTTCGCGTGCCGTCCATGAGCCGCGCGACCTCGAGCTCCTCCGGCGTGAGCCTGTAGTAGACGAGGTCTCGTGGGTTCGCGATCATGGCGTAGTCGGTTCCCCACCGATGCGTGAACTCCCTTATCTCGACGTCCGCGGCGAGCCTCGGCCTGAACTCCTGAACGTCCACGAGCGTGGCAAGCCTCCCCCACACGCCGGAGCGATGGCCGTCCGAGGAAGGTCTGGCCTCGATCTCCTGCGCAAGGCGGCCCCACACGCCTCGCAACCGGACGCCCGTCACGGTTCCGCCGTCTCTTGGCTCATGCGGCGCCGGATCGCTTCATAGACCGACGGAGCCGCCGCGACCGGGCGTCGATGAGAGGCGAAGAGGTTCCCGACGAACCCCCCCGCGAACAGGGCCGCGGCCACGATCAGGGCCACGCTTCCCCATGGAAAGGGCTTGGCCGGAACCTCCGGAACGTTGGCCCGGCGCGTGACCTGCACCTTGCGCAGGTCGTCATCGACTGCCGTTACGCGATACACCGTTCCGGGCGGTACCTGGTTCAGGATCGAGGCACGGACGACAAGGCGCATCTCCCCACCTTGGATCGACGTCTCGACGTCCAGTCCTGAGAAACGGAAGAACTCGCCGGAAACGATCCCCGGCGTGCCGATCTGCACCGGGACGCCTTCGGCGAGCCCGATCGTCTCCTTCTCCGGGTCGAAGACGATCTCCTGCAGCACCACATCGTGGAGCA
>JACCXF010000091.1 GCA_013697295.1 Actinomycetota bacterium
CCGGGGGCCACCGACGCGATCACGATCTCATCGATCGAGGCGACTCTGAGGTTGTAACCCACGAGCGTGGAATCGAGGGCAGGGCGAAGGGACATCTCAGCGCGCTCTTCGACCTCGCCGACCAACACGTAACGCACCACCAGCCCTGCGGCCAGCAGCGGAAGCATGACGATTATGATGAAGAAGAGCGTTAGCCGGCGCTGGAGGGACATGTCCGTTTCCCCCTTTTGCTCATTTTCGGGCACCGAGCGCCAACACTTTAGCTTCGACCACAGCGCTACGGCGCATCCTCCCACCCGCGGATGGGATGATTCACGTCATGCCGACCTACGAGTACGCCTGCACGGCCTGCGGAGAGCGAACGGAGGCAAAGCAGACCTTCGACGATCCGCCCCTCGACCAGTGCCCGGTCTGCGGAGGACCCCTACGCAAGCTCTACTCCCCCGTCGGCATCGTCTTCAAGGGATCCGGCTTCTATTCGACCGACGGGCGATCGTCGAAGTCCAAGAGCCCCGGCTCGGAGGATGGCCCCAAGACCGACGTGAAAGAGAAGAAAGGGAAAGACGCCGGTGGCGGTGGGGAAAACTCTTCGTCATCCTCATCGTCCTCGAGTTCGTCCTCGAGCTCCGACAGCAAGACCAAGAAGAATTCGTGAGCGCCCGGGCGCGGGTAGGGGTCTTCGGCGGATCGGGTTTCTACTCCTTCCTGGAGGACGTGAACCAGGTCGAGGTGGACACGCCTTACGGACCACCGTCGGCGCCGCTGGCCATCGGGCGGATCGGCGACATCGATGTGGCCTTCCTGCCACGGCATGGCTTGGACCACGGATTGCCGCCGCACATGATCAATTACAGGGCGAACGTCTGGGCTCTGAAGGACGCGGGGGTCGAGCGAGTGATCGGGCCGTGCGCCGCCGGCTCCCTCAAACCCGAGGTCGAGCCGGGGCACTTCGTCGTGTCCGATCAGCTCGTGGACCGAACGAACGCGCGCAAGGACACGTTTTATGACGGACCTCTGACCACACACGTCTCCTTCGCTGATCCCTACTGCCCCGAACTCAGGTCGCTGGCTATCGACACCGCGAGACGGGAAGGCATCACGGTTCACGAACGCGGGACGGTCGTGACCATTCAGGGCCCGCGCTTCTCTACGAGGGCGGAATCGAAATGGTTCCAGGACGCGGGATGGGAAGTCATCAACATGACCCAGTACCCCGAGGCGTACCTGTCACGCGAGCTGGAGATGTGTTACGTGAACGTCGCCCTTATCACCGACTACGACGTTGGGCTCGAGGGGCAGAGTGGTGCGGTGAGTCACGAAGAGGTCCTTAAGGTCTTCGAGGCGAACAACGAGAAGCTCCGCAATCTGTTGTTCTCGCTCGTGCCGCGCATCCCCGAGCAGCGCTCGTGTCCCTGCGCCTCCGCTCTGACCGGGGCGCGCGTCTCGGACGAGCACTGATCTCATATCCATTTCTTTCCATCTCGCCTGGCTGACGGTATAGTCCCGCCTCGTGTCCGTCGTCCAAGCGATCGTTCTCGGAGTGGTCCAGGGCCTGACGGAGTTCGTGCCGATCTCATCGTCCGGGCATCTCGTGATCGTCCCGGCGGCGCTCGGTTGGGACTCTCCCGGCCTTTCATTCGACGTGCTGCTGCACGTCGCGTCTCTGATTGCCCTGTTGGTCTACTTCTCCGGCGATCTTCTGGATCTCGTCAAGGGAGCGCGGGCGGGAGACCGGGATCAGCGGCGGCTGGCGACGCTGTTGCTCATCGGCACGATCCCGGCGGGGCTCGCCGGGTTGCTGCTCGGCAACCTCTTCGAGGAACAGTTCGAAGACGCTAGAGGCGCTGCCCTCCAACTTCTGATCACGGCTGCGATCCTCGTCGCAGCCGAGTTGGCACTGCGTTATCACCAGCGGAAGCGAGCCGAGCATGGCCAGGATCTTCGTCGCATGAACGATCTGGGCGTTGTGGACGCGGGTCTCGTCGGGGTGGCGCAAGCGATCGCGATCGTTCCCGGCATCAGCCGCTCGGGGGCCACGATCGCCGCCGGCCTCGCCCGGGGTGTATCACGCGAGACTTCGGCCCGCTTCGGCTTTCTCCTCGCGATCCCCGCTCTGTTCGGCGCGGCTCTTGTGAAGCTCCCCGATCTTGGTGACGGGTCCGTCGGACTGGGCGCGGGGTTGGGCGGGTTCGTGGCGTCGTTGATCGCGTCCTATGTCGCGATCGCCGCGCTCATCAAGTACTTGAAGACCCGCTCTCTCTACCCGTTCGCTATCTACTGTGTGATAGCGAGCGTGGTCTTCTACCAGCTGGTGTAGGGGCGGATCAAAGTCCGCCGACGGTCATCTCCGACACGAGGGTCGTCGCCCCCCCGAATGAGCCGCCGAAGGGAAGCCAGCGGCGATCGTCCGCGACCGCCCTTATGTTGCTCAGTATCTCGAGCATCGGCGCGGCGATGGTGACTTCCTTCACCGGCTGCACGATCTCGCCCCCGTCCAGCAGCATCCCCGTGACACCGACCGAGAAATCGCCGGACACGGGGTTGGCCCCCGAATGAACCCCGTGGAAATCCTGGACCAGCAGCACCTTCCCGGCCCCCTGCAACAGCTCGTCCCGTGATTGACCCGTGCTTTCCAGCGCCAGGTTCGAGGGGGCCGCGCCGGGTACGGACTTGAACCCGCTCCTACTCGCGTTGCCGGTAGACGCCCGGCCCTCGCGCCTCGCGCTAATGGAGTCGTAGAGGAACGACCGCAGCACGCCCCCCGCGATGATGTCCGTCCGAGAGGTGGGAACTCCCTCGTCGTCCCACGGCGCCGATCCGGGCGCGCCCGGCAGCCGACCGTCATCGAATAACGTCAAACCGCTGGCGGCGACGGTGTCTCCCGTACGTCCGGCGAACAGCGAGCGGCCCTTCTGGACCGCTTCACCCGTGAGCGCCTGTCCCAAGACGCCGAGAAACTGCCCGGCTGTGAAGGGCTCGAATACGACCGGCATCCGGGCGGAAGGGATCTTGCTGGCGCCGAGGGCGGTAAGCGCTATATCCGCCGCACGCTGCCCCACGTCGACGGCATCGAGATGGTTCAACCCGCGAGCCAGGTCGAACTCGAACCCGACCTGCGTATCGTCGTCTTCCTCTGCGATCGCGAGCGAGAAGCACCACGCGTCGGTGCGCCGGTAGGTGCCGAAGATCCCATTCGAAGTGGCGATAGCGATCTCAGTGTCGGAATCCGAGTAGACGGACTCTTCGACGGCGCGGACCCTCTTATCCCGGGCGGCTGTAGCGCGGTCCAGCTCGAGCGCGAAGCGGACCTTGCTGTCGGGTCGCACGTCCTCCTGCCCGCGATCGACCATCCCCTCGATCTCCGGAGGTGGTCCATCGGTGGGTTCCGCGGGACCGATGGCCACATCCGGGGTCACGAATGACGCGTTCTCCCGGGCTGCATCGAGCATCGCGCCACGGCCGCCCGCACTCAGATCGGTGGTGTACGAGAAGCCAACGCGACCCTCTGAGAACACTCGGACGCCCGCGCCCCGCGGCTCCGAAGCGGACAACGCCTCGACCTCGCCGGAGAACACTTTGACGTAGAAGTTGAGCTCGTGCGTGAGGAAAGCCTCGACGACCTCGCCACCCTTCGCCCGTCCCGCGAGATCGGTGGCTAGGCCCAGAAGGTCTTGCGTCATCCGGCCTCGGTCCCTCCGACAGTCATCTTGCCGAGCAACACCGTAGACATCCCGTTGGTGACCGGAGCGTGCTGCCCGTCCTTGCCGCACACGCCTTCCTTACGGCCGAAGTCGGAACCGATGGCGTCGATCACGCCCAAGACCCGCGGCCCGTTGCCGATGAGCTGGGCCCCCTTGATGGGGTAAGCGATCGCACCGTTCTCGATCATGTAGGCCTCGGACATACCGAAGACGAAGTTGCCGGTCGCAGGGTTCACCTCGCCGCCCGCGAACGTGGCCGCGTACACACCCCGTTCGACGGATCGGATGATCTCTTCGGGATCGTCGTCGCCCGGCAACAGGTTGGTGTTGGTCATCCGCACGATCGGCAGGTGCGCGTAGGACTGGCGCCGGCCGTTGCCGGTCGGAGGATGCCCGATCTTTTCGGCGGAGAGCACGTCACTCATATGCCCAACGAGCACGCCCTTCTCGAACAGAACCGTGCTCTGGGCCGGCGTCCCTTCGTCGTCCACGCCGAAGGATCCCCACAGGCCGGTCTCGGTGGCATCGTCCACGATGGTCACCGCCTCCGAACCGAATCGCTCTCCGTGACGTTTCGCGTAGGCGCTCGCTTCCTTCACGAGCGTGTCGGCTTCGAGGCCGTGCCCGCACGCCTCGTGTATGAGGACACCACCGGTACCCGGCGCGAGCACGACGGGAAACTCCCCCGCCGGCGACGGCCGCGCGTCGAGCATCCGCAATGCCTTGGAGGCCGCGCTCCTACCGAGATCCTCGACGTCGTAGCGCTGCAATAGCTCGAAGCCGCCGGAGTGACCGGGGGCCTCGAAGCCTGTGGCTATCTCTCCGTTGCGGGCGGCGACGACCTGAACGGCGAAGCGAACGCGCGTCCGGTCGTCCTCGGCAAGGCGGCCGTCGGATGACGCGATCAACACCTTCTGCCGCACGTCGGCGTAGGAGACCATCACCTGGCGAACCTCCGCTCCCTGCGACCGCGCCGCGTCGTTCGCCTTCACCAGCGTGGCGGCCTTGTCCGCTGCACCCACATCCTCCGGGCGCACCACGACCGGGTGGCCCCCACCCACCACGCGGCGCAGGTCCGTCTCCACGCTTCCGGCGGGACCCTCGAGCCCGGCTCGCGCTGCCTCCGCCGTCATTCGCAACGACTCCTCGGTCAGCAGGTTCGTATAGGCGTACGAGGCCCGATCCCCCGCCAGGACCCTGATGCCCGCCCCCACATCGCGTCCGGACGTGACGTCCTCGATGCGAGAATCGTCCAGGCGCAGCGCCATCGAGGTGCGGTCCTCGACGAAGATCTCCGCCAGGTCCCCACCCGCCGCCAGCGCGGCCCCCAAGGTCCGCTGAATGACATCCGGTTCGATCATGGGCCCGACCCTAACGGCCCTCAGAGCACGCTCGACAAGCCCGAGGGGGGTCTGGGGGGAGTAGGTCGGCGACCGATCCCCCCAGTGGGTTGCCGCAGGGAGGCACGAAGTGCCGACCGGGAAGCAAGCGTTGCGAGGAGCAACGCGCCGCGAGCGGAATCAAACAAGTGCGCTTGTGCATGGCTCCGGCCGCGACGTAGACTCGAATACGTCTCCGGCGGGCCCCAAAGACGCCGGGATAAGGGCCGCAGGCCGACCTATCGAACGCCAAGCAAGGAGCGCTTCTGAGCACCCAGGACGGGGCCGGGTACACCCCCGAGCAACGGAAGCGACTCGGCAAGATCCACGAGCGACTTGTCGAGGCCAGGCGCGAGCTGGACGCCCTCATCGGGGACGCCTACCTCCGGCCGCGCGCCAACATCGTGCCGGTTCACTTCCTGGACCTTTCGGCTGCCGTCGAGAAACTGCGGTGGGCTGAGAAGGAGTGGCGGGAGCTCGAGCGCGAGGTGATGGAGTCCGGCTCCGGCGAAGAAACCATCCTCCACGTGATCCCGGCTAAGTCCGGCCGCACCTAACCGCCCAGGGGGCGGTTTTTTTGTGCGCGAGAAACGGTGACGCGAGCCGGTCGGCCGGCGGAATCGCCGGGGGACGGAGCTTCCGCCGGCCGGGGCATCACAGGGTCGGACCGGATGCCGTACCAACTCACGAACGGGTTCGAGGCTAGGCCGCCCGCTTGAACTGAAGATGGACGGGCCGTCGCGCAGCGATGAATACCGCCGCTAGCGTGGCCCCATCCGGAGGGCTCCGTCCAGGCGGATGACCTCTCCGTTCAGCATCGGGTTCTCGACGATGTGCTTGACGGTAGCGGCGTACTCCGCCGGCCGGCCGAGGCGGCGAGGGTGAGGAACCTGCTCGGCGAGCTTGGCTCGCGCCTCCTCCGGGAGCCCCGCAAGCATGGGGGTGTCGAACGTTCCGGGGGCCAGGGTCACCACCCGGATGAGCTTGGTCGCGAGATCGCGAGCGAGCGGGAGAGTCATTCCGGCAACGCCGCCTTTGGAGGCTGAATACGCGGCCTGACCGATCTGTCCATCGAAGGCTGCGATGCTCGCCGTGTTGACGATGACGCCGCGCTCCTCGCCTTCTGGCTCCTGCTTGGCCATCTGCGCCGCGGCCAGCCGGATCGCGTTGAACGTCCCGATCAGGTTCACGCGCACGACGAACTCGAAGCGCTCGAGGTCGATGGCATCTCCATCGCGGGTGAGCACGCGCCCGGGGAAGCCGACTCCTGCACAATTCACCAGGATGTGCAGTCCGCCGAAGTCCCCCGTCGCGGTATCGACCGCGGCCTGGACATCCGAACCTGCGGTGACGTCCGCCGGAGCAAAGCGCGCCACATCGCCCAGTTCCTTGGTGACGGTCGTCCCGTTCGACTCGGGGAGGTCGACGATGACCACCGCAGCGCCGGATTCCGCCAGCAGCTTGCTCGTGGCGAGACCGAGGCCAGACGCTCCACCCGTTACGAGAGCTACCTTCCCTTCGATGTTCAAACCGTCTCCTCCGATACGACTTCGCCGCTGGCCAGGATCAGCCCATCCTCGCACCTGGTCTCGATCTTGCCGTCGGAGTACTGCTCGCGGTACAGAGCCGCGTACGCGCCGTCTTTCGCCAGCAGTTCAGCGTGAGTTCCTCGTTCCAGGATGCGCCCCCGGTCCAAGTAAAGGATCTGGTCGGCGGCCAAGATCGTCGAAAGCCGGTGCGCGATGGCTATCGTCGTGCGAGTGGTCATCAGCGGCGCCAGCGCCTGCTGGACGAGCCGCTCTGAAAGGGTGTCGAGAGCGCTCGTGGCTTCGTCGAGGATGAGAACGCGCGGGTCCTTGAGGATCACCCGTGCGATCGCCAACCGTTGCTTCTCGCCCCCGGACATCTTGTAACCGCGTTCACCAACTACCGAGTCGAAGCCGTCGGGGAGCTCCGCGATGCGGTCGTAGATGTAGGCAGCGCGTGCCGCCGCCTCGAGTTGCTCGTCCGTCGCGTCGGGGTTCCCATACGCCAGGTTGCGCCGGATGCTCGCGTTGAACAGGTACGTCTCCTGGGTCACCATCCCGACGATCTCGCCCAATGACTCGAGACGGATGTCGCGTACGTCGATCCCATCGACCTTCACGCTGCCCCGGTCCACGTCATAGAGGCGCGGGATCAGATAAGTCATCGTCGTTTTCCCCGCGCCCGAGGGACCGACGAGGGCCAGCAGCTGTCCCGGCTTCACGGTCAGATCGACGCCCTGGAGAGTCCACATGCGATCGTCTTCGGCCTGGCTCTTGCCCGATCGTTCGTAGCGGAACCAGATGTCATCGAAGCGAACCTCACCCGTCACTTCGTCCCCCGACAGCTCGATCGCCCCGTCCTTGTCGACGATGCCTCGCTCGAGATCGAGGTACTCGAAGATCCTGTCGAAAAGCGCGAGTCCCGACTGGACCTCGATGTTGACGTTGAGCAGTTGACCCATCGGGAAGAACAACCGGCTCTGCAAGGTCGTGAAGGCGACGATCGTGCCCACCAGAGCGGCCGGAGACTGGTCGATCATCCCCCGGAGGAGGAGCCAGCCACCCAGCAGGTAGACGAACGCGGGCGTGACTGAGAAGAAGATCTGGACAAGAGCGAAGAAGCCGCGTCCGACCATGGTTCGCCTGATCTCCAGCTCGGCCAGACGCCGGTTCTCGCTGCGGAACCGGTCGATCTCGTAAGACTGCCTACCGAACGCTTTCGACAGCAGGATGCCCGAGACCGACAGCGTCTCTTGCATGATCGAGGTGAGGTCCGCCAGCGATTCCTGCGTCCTGCCGGACAAGTCTCGCCTCACGCGACCCACCTTCCGACTGAGGACGAGGAATACGGGCAGGATGGCGAGAGAAAGGACGGTGAGCGGCCAGCTCAGGATGAGCATCGTCACGACCGTTGAGATGACCGTCGTGATGTTCGACAACAGGCTCGATGCCGTGTCGGTCAGCACGGACTGGACGCCGCCGACATCGTTGGACAGGCGGGATTGGATCTCGCCGGTCCGCGTCGACGTGAAGAACCGCAACGGCATGTTCTGAAGATGCGAGTAGAGCGAGTTGCGCAGGTCCTGCATCACATGCTGGCCCACGACGTTGTTTGTGTACGTCTGCCACAGCCCGAGCCCGCCCGCAACGATCGGCGTCGCGATCATCACGAGCGACACGACCACCAGCAGACGGATCCGTTCATCGACCGATCCCTCGGCGAGGATCACGTTCTCGAAAACGACTTTGATCAACAGTGGGTTGATGAGACCGAGCGCCGATGTCACCAGGATGAGGCCCGCGACGAGTCCAACCTGCTTCTTGTAGGGCCGGAAAGTGCCGACGATGCGCCGGAACGTACCCGGCCGAGCCGGTCGCTCCGGAGTATCGGGTGGAACCAAGCGATGACCTCTAGGCAACTGCGTCCCCTTCTTCTTCGCGCCATGGCGCGGTGTTCGCCTTGAACCCTCGAACCATCGAGTCGAGCTCCCTATTCCGTGGTCCGGGGGGACCTCACGCGGGGTCTCAGCAGAGTTATCTAGCGATCAGCTGGTGCGGACGGCGACGACCACTCCGTCCCGGAGGGGAACGATCGTCGAGCGCCAATCGTCATCCGTGGCTATCGCCTGGTTCATGTTCATGATGGCTTCGGTGTAACCCTCCCGCACGTCCCCGCTCACCTTGCCGGTGACCCGCCCGGACCACAGGACGTTGTCGCAGATAAACAGGCCCCCGACGCGGATGCGCGCCTTCGCCAGATCCCACGCCTCGGGGTAGGCATCCTTGTCGATATCGCAGTAGACGATGTCGAACTCACCGGTCGTGCCCTTGAACGCGCCGAATGCATCCGAGGCGTGGAAAGCGATCGGTCCATCGAGGCCCGCGCGCTGCAGGAAGTCGAGCGCCTTCGTCTCGTTCTCGGTATCGGTGTCCGTCAGATGTATCTCGCCATCGGGACCCGTGGCGCGCGAGAACCAATAGGCCGAGTAACCGAAGCCCGAGCCCATCTCGAAGATCCGCTTTGCGCCGAGGGTGCGAGCGAACACTTCGAGCATCCGTCCGCAGAGACGTCCGATGATCGGGAAGTCGTGCTTCTTCGCCAGGCTTTCCATCTCGAGCAGGATCGGATCGTCGTCGGTAGACGCAAGTGCGACCAGATATGCCTCCACGTCCGGATCGACGATGTCCATAGCCCCAACGCTATCCGACGACCAGGGCCCTCAGTTGGTCGTGGAGGGCCGGACCGGCCGCGACGAGGCCGTGCGAGGAGCCCACGGGGGCCTCCAAGGGACTGACGATTCCCCCCGCCTCCCGAATGATGAGCTCGCCGGCCGCGCGGTCCCACGGCTCCATGAGCGCCTCGTAGAACCCGTCCAAGCGTCCGCACGCCAGCGCGGCCAGGTCGAGAGCCGCGGATCCGCTTCTTCTGATATCCCGGACGCGTGGGAGCAGACGCGGGACCACCTGCGACTGAGCTGCGCGTGCGTCGGCATTGTAAGAGAATCCCGTTCCCACCAGCGCACGCGACAGGTCGCTCTCGCTCGACACCCGGATCTGTTCCCCGTTCAGCCACGCGCCCCTGTCCCTCAGGGCGGTCCACATGTCTTGTTGGTTGGGATCGAATACGGCTCCCGCCAGAGCCCCGTCCCCATCCTCCACGGCGATGCTGACGGCCCAGGCCGGGATCCCGTACAGGAAGTTGACGGTGCCGTCGAGCGGGTCGATGACCCACCGCAAACCGGAGCGGGACTTTTCGCCTCCACCTTCTTCCGAGAGGATCCCGTCGTCGGGACGATTGGCGGTGATCAGCTCGATGACGAGGCTCTCGGAGTCGCGATCCGCGTCGCTCACGAGGTCTGTGGGCGAGCTCTTCGTGGACACGCCGCGCGCGGGTCCCGCCGCGCGCTCGAGCAGTAGCTCCCCGGCGCGCCGCGCCGCGTCGACCGCCGTATCCAACAGCTCCTCCACCGATGCCTCCGTACTTGAGCGGACGTTCAACCGTCGTGGTCGCTTGTTCAGAACTAACGAGCCGCCGGACGACTATCCTTACTGCATGGGACTATTGCCCGAACCGGTTGAAGAGCTGCTGAACGCAGCGCTCGTTAGCGAGCTTACGGTGCTCGACCCGAAAGGGCGGCCCGTCACCTACCCGCTCATCCCGTTGTACGACGGAGAGCGCATCTACATGACTTCGAGCGTCCTTTTCTCGAAGAAGCTCGAGCACATCAAGGCCGATCCGCGCGTCTCACTCACGATCACCGACGCCACCGCCACCCCGGTCGAGCCTTTCCGGCGCGTCACGATCCAAGGTGACGCACGAGTCGTCGAAGATGACCTTCATTCGGGCTGGGAAAGCGTGCTACCGCTGTGGACCGCGAAGGAGCCCATCATCACTGAGCTCGTGAAGAAGCGCTTCGCGATGCCGCTGTTCTGGGAACGATCCGTGATCGAGATCCAACCGCGACGCGTTTACCTGTGGGCCGACGAACGGACCGATCGCCAGCCGGAGATCTTCGACCTCACGGGAGCCGCAGCCTGATGGCGCTGTCAACCGTAAGAGAAGAAGCCCTCCTCGAAGACGTCGCCGGGTACGGTCACGCCGTACTCGCGTACACGAGCGAAGACGGTTACCCCGTGAATGTCGCCACCGATTTCGAAACGGTTCCCGAACGGGGCACGATCCGGCTCGACCGGCCGTCCGGTCCGAGCGAACCCGCCGAGGGCGCGGAAGTGAACGTCACGTTCAGTCACGTGCATCCACAGCCAGGCGTGGGATACGACCAGCGTCGATACATCAGCATCTGGGGGCCGCTCACCAAGGTGAACGGTTCTCTGGAGCTCGATCCACAACGGACTCACGGTTGGGACGAACAGCGACTTTCCTTCTTCGAGCTCTGCGAGCGCAGCGTGCCGGCGGCGCACCGGTATATGCAGAAGCTCAGCGAGGAGCGTGGCGAGACGGTCAAGCCGACCTTGTCGGCGGGCTGGCTGTTTTTCCTGGCGACCCGGGTTCCGTTCCTTACCGCCACCTTCGTGCCGATCCTCCTCGGGGCGGTTGTCGCGCGCGTCCACGGGTTCTCGGCGTGGTGGTTGACGCTCCTGGCTCTCATCGGCGGCATCGCCATCCATCTCGGGCTGAACGTAGCGAACGATGTCTTCGATTCAACCAGTGGCGCGGACGAGGCAAACGTCAACCCGACGATGTTCTCGGGCGGGTCCCGGATGATCCAGTACGGCCTCGTGAGCCTGAGCTTCATGAAGCGAGTCGCGATCGCGTGCTATGCGATCGGGATCGCGATCGGAATCTATCTCACCGCTACCAGGGGCCTTGGGCTTTTGTGGATCGGCATCGCCGGAGTGTTCCTGTCGATCTTCTATACGGCCCCACCGTTCAAGTTTGTCCACCGGGGGTTCGGCGAGATCTGCGTTGCGCTGGGCTTCGGGCCGATCATGGTTCTGGGGACCTACTACGTGATCGCACAACGTTTCTCCTTCGAGGCGCTCTGGGCGTCGCTTCCCGTTGCGTTACTCATCATGCTTGTGTTGTACGTCAACCAGATCCCAGACAAACCCGCTGATGCGAAGTCCGGGAAGAAGACGATCGTGGTGCGACTCCCGAAGAACGCCATCGTGATGGGGTACGGACTATCAGTCGGCGCAGCTTTCCTGCTCATCGCGATCGGCGCCGTCACCGGCATCACGACGCGCTGGGCACTCATTGCCCTCATCACGGCGCCCTACGGGTGGCAGGTGTACAAGGCGCTGGATACCTACTACGACAGCCCCTACGAGTTGATGGCGGCGATGGGCAAGAACATCCAGTTGCACCTCTTCACGGGGCTGCTGCTGATCGTCGCCTACGTGATCGCTATCTTCGTCTGACGCTCGCTTTTCCCGATTCGTAGCGGGCGCCTGAGCGTCGGGCTCGACGCGCAGCGCGTCAGTCCGCCTGGGCGGTAGCTTCCTCGACGGCCTGCCAGGCCTTCCGAGCGGCGATGAGGACCGGATCCCACACGGGCGAGAAGGGGGGGGCGTAGGACAGATCGAGGTTGAGGATCTCGTCGACCGTCATCTCGTTCCACACCGCCGTAGCCAGGACGTCGATGCGTTTCGCAGCGCCCTCCTCACCTACGATCTGTCCCCCGAGCAGGCGACCCGACCGTCGATCGACCACGAGCTTCGTGCGGATCTCCTTGGTTCCTGGGAAGTAGCCGGCGCGGGTTGTGGATTCGGTCACCGTCGATACGATCTCGAAGCCGGCCTCCAGCGCCTCCGACTCGATCAGTCCGGTGCGCGCCAGCTCCGTCTCGCACACTTTCGACATCGCCGTTCCCGCAACGCCGGGAAAGGTTGCGTACCCGCCTCCGATGTTGATGCCGGCAACCCGTCCCTCTTTGTTCGCATGGGTGCCGAGGGGGATCGTCACCGCCACCTGGGAAACGATGTGAAATTTCTCGGCGCAATCCCCCGCCGACCACACGCGGTCTACGCCTGTCCGCATACGCCGATCCACCTCGATGCCCCCGGCGGAGCCGATCGGGATCCCGGCTCCCCTTGCGAGTTCGATGTTCGGGCTCACGCCGAGCCCGAGGATCACGATGTCCGCTCGCAGCGTCTGCGCCTCTGTCACGACCGCCGACACGCGGCCCGAGCGCGCTTCGAACCCGGTCACACCTTCCTCGGGAAGGAACCGGATCCCCATCTTCGTCATCCCGTCCACGACGAGCGCGGCCATCTCCGGATCGAGCGTGGACATCGGTTGCGCGGCCTTCTCCACGACCGACACCTCCATCCCCCGTGCGCGCAGTGCCTCGGCCATCTCGAGTCCGATGTAGCCGGCGCCGATCACGACACCGCACTTCGGCCTGTTCTTCTCGAGGTCCTCGAAGATCGTCCGACCGTCGTCGAGCGTCTGGACTCCGTGGATCCCCTCGACGTCGATTCCGGGGATGGGGGGCCGGATGGGAACCGCGCCAGTGGCGACCATCAAGTCGTCAAAAGGCTCCCACGATTCAGTGCCGTCGTCCACGGCCAGAACCTTCACGGCGCGCCGCTCGAGGTCGATCTCGGTGACCTCGTGACGCATGCGGGTCTCGATCGAGTAGTCCCGGCGGAAGACCTCGGGCGTCCGGGCGATCAGCGCGTCGAACTCCTTGACCGCACCCCCCACGAAGTAGGGGATGCCGCATGCTGAATAGGACGTGTAGTTCCCCCTCTCGAACGCCACGATCTCGAGGTCATCGGGATCCCTGCGACGGCGAGCCTGTGATGCTGCGCTCATCCCCGCCGCGTCGCCCCCGATAACGACCAGTCGCTCGCTCACCGCAGACAGAGTAGACGGGAGCCCGCGGCTACCTCAAGATAAGGAGAACAAGGACTTGGAGGAGAGACCATGGAGCTGGACCGAGTTGAGCAGCTGACCGCCGGGAACGTCATGACGACGCCGGCCATCGCTTGTCGTGAAGAGGCCTTCTTCGAGGAGGTCGCCGAGCTCTTAGCTCTCGCGATGTCTCCGGGCTACCCGTGGTCGACGCAGATGATCGTGTCGTCGGTGTGGTTTCCGAGCGAGATCTCGCACACGCTCTCGGGAACCCGTTGGTTCGTCTGGCCCTCAGGCGTCCACGTCACTCGGGTGCGACCGAGTCGGTTGCAGGACTCCCACGCGAGGCGCGCAGGATAAAGGGACTTATGACTTCTCCTCCCGTCGTGGCGGCGTCGGACACGCCCATCTCGGAGATCGCTCGCGTCATGGTGGCGGACCACATCAACCGGGTGCCGATCGTGGATGACGGCCACCTCGTGGGCGTGGTCACTCGCCATGATCTGCTCGAAGGCATATCGCGCCCGGATCCGGCTGCGATACGCATCCCTGAGAAGCCGATCGTCCTCGGTTCGGGAGCCCAGGACGGAGAGTTCGCACACCGGCGCAGCACTCGGTAACTCAACCGCGCGAGTGGTCCCCGTGGCGCAAGACCTGTCGAGCGAGTGGCCCCATGCAGACCGATACTCTAGTGGCGCGGCGCCGGTGGGGACGGTAGAAAACCTCAAACGTGCAGGTGGCCATAAGCCTTCGGTGAGCCTCGGGAACGGATCTCGGCAATTCTGTAACGGCGCCGAGGAAGTTCAGGCTCACCTACCTGGTCGGCACCACTGATGTCACCAGCCAGGTCGTCGCCGGCTCCTACTCGACAGGCATCGTTGCACCGGGCGGGAGCGCCGCCCTGACTCTGAGGATGAAGGCCACCGCGAGGGCCCGCCGGGGTGATGAGAAGAGTGCCCTGGTGACCGGCGCCTCGGGTACAGACGGTGCAGCCAAGGACGCCGTGAAAGGCAAGATCACCGTCAACTGATCGGGCGAACGGACGCAGGACGAGTTCGCCCGCCTGGGTTACGAGTGCTTTGGGAGGAACATCGATTCTGGCCTCTTAGTAGACTCAAGTCTGAACATGGGTTGGTGGGCGAGGTTTCTTCCATCTTTGCTAATGCCCCGCCCTCGGCCCTCGGCCCTCGGCCCTCGTAGCTCAGGGGATAGAGCACCGCTCTCCTAAAGCGGGTGTCACAGGTTCGAATCCTGTCGAGGGCACCACCCATTGTCGTGCTCCGGTCTGAAACTGACAGAGATGCTTGACACTTGAGGTCTTCTACCAAACAAGCCACTTCCCCAAGAGCTTGAGGGGAGGCCCTGTGTCAGAACAGGAGTTTGATCGGCAGGCGAGCATCGTCTGCAGGTGATCCGTCACGCCAAGGAGGTCACCGGCAACGTCGCTCAGACGTGTCGGTACTACGGGATCAGCCGGCCGACCTTCTACAGGTGGTATCGCCGCTACGAAGAGAAGGGATT
>JACCXF010000094.1 GCA_013697295.1 Actinomycetota bacterium
GGCGACGGCCAACCCGAACCCCATCTGCTGCAACCCGACCAGCGGGCCTACCGCGAAGCCTGCGAAGACCGCCACCATGATGGCCGCCGCCCCCGTGATCAGCGCACCGGTGGTGCGTAACCCGTATGCAACGGAGCCGCTGTTGTCGCCCGTTCGATCGAACCGTTCCCGGATCCTGCTGAGTAGGAAGACGTGGTAGTCCATCGAGAGCCCGAACAGGACGCTGAACATGAAGAGTGGTAGCCCGGCCTCGATCGCCTCGACCTGGCCGAAGCCGAGCCAGCCCGCGATGTCCTTGAAGACCTCGGGCCCGACGCCTCGCTGGAAGAACAGGACGAGGAGCCCGTAGGTCGCTCCCACCGAGAGCAGGTTCATCGCGATCGCCTTCGCGGGGATGACCAGGGAGCGGAACGCCACCGTCAAGAGGACGAACGACAGACCGAGCACGAGCAGGAACACGATGGGCGTGTAGAAGGTTGTCTGGTCAAGGTAGTCGAGGTTGTAGGCAGTGTCGCCACCGACGAGCACCTCGACGGGCGCGTCGCTGAATAGCTGCGGAACGACCTCGTCACGCAGTTCACGGACCGTATCCATCGCATCATCGCTGGACATGTCCCCGGACAGAGGCGCAGACACCAGCGCCAGGTCGCCCGCTTCGTTTACCTCAACCGCGGACGGGCCGAATGATGGATCGGCGTCCAGTGCCTGCTGCATGCTCTGCATGGACGCGATCACCGAGGGGGTGATGTCTCCATCGATGACGATCTCCACCGGCGAGCCGAGACCCCCCGAAAACTCTTCATCCAAGATGAGGAAAGCCTGCTTGGACTCCACCCCATCGGGCAGCGTGCTGACTCCCGAGAACCCTTCGTTGATGCTGAAGTACGGGAGCGCAGCCACTACCAGGATGCCGGCGGCCAGGACCAGGCTAACGACGGGTCGGCGCATGACCGTACGGGTGATCCGATCCCAGAAACGACCGTGCCTCAGTCGCGAGCCGCTCATCCTGCGGATCCGCAGCGCGTAGACCTTGTCGCCCATGAGTGCCAGCACAGCGGGCAGCAGGGTCAGCGAGGCAGCGAGCGCGACGATCACCACGAGCATCGCACCCAGGCCGATGCTGCGGTAGATCGTGTTCGGCAGCAGCAGCATGCCCGTGAGAGCCACCATGACCGTGAGGCCTGAGAAGAACACCGCTCTGCTCGCAGTGGCACCCGTGTGGGCGATCGCGTCGAGCTTGTCGAGGCCGTTGGCGCGCTCTTCTCGGTAGCGGGAGACGATGAACAGCGAGTAGTCGATGCCGACCGCCAGACCGATCATCGTGATGATGTTGGCGATGAAGAACGGCAGATCGAATGCCAGGCCGAACAGGGCAGCGGCACCGAGGGCGATGGCGATCGCCATCACACCGAGGATGATTGGGATGAGGCTGACGAGGACCGCTCCGAAAACGAACACAAGCACCACGAGAGCGACCGCCAGGCCGATGGTTTCACCCTGCTGGAGCCCCTCCTCAGCGAGCCGGATGAAGTCGTTCTCCAGCGTAGTAGGACCTGCCACGAGGGCCTCGAAGCCCTCGGGGGCTTCGACGCTCTTCACCGCGTCGGCCAGCAGCTCTGCATGTTCACCGACGGCGGTGTGGTCGATCCCTGCCAGTGTCACCGGCAGCAGCGTCGATCGGCCGGTCACGGAGACCGGACCCTCTTCGGTCAGGTAGCTACCGACGTGTTGGACGACGTCCGGGCCGAGGGCTGTGATGGTGGCTTGCAGCTCGCCCACGTAGGTCCGGTACCCGGGTTCGGTGACCGCGTCCTCGGCCGTCACCACGACGAACTCCGTTCCCTCGTTGGGGCCTCGGAGCCGCTCTTCTAACAGGCCGGCGGCCCGCTTGGCTTCGGGCGCGTTCGTGAAGTCGGTGTCGGTCGTCAAGGCGTCACCGAGGAACAGCGATGACAAGACGCCCGCGGTGAGCAGCGCGATGACCCAGACGCTCAGCGTCCGCCACGGGCGCCGGCTTGCCGCACGAGACAGTGATTCGGTGGACAGTTTCATCGGTTCTTTCCTCCTTCGCTTGTGCTCCGTATGGTTTTTCGCCCGACGGGCGAGTACGGAACCGAAGGTATGGCACGCCCTCGCTGCGGTCATCGCCCCGTGGAACGAACGGAGGCTCCCCCGAAAGGTGGATGAGGCAAGGTGGAGAGTCGGGGAACCTCCCCCATGAGGAGGAGACAGGATCCGCCTGTGAGAGGGTGACCGCGTTAGACGAGACGGCATACCGTGGGTCGATGAATCCGTCGATCCGTCGACCGGGCACCGGGAGTGTCATCATCGCGCGACGGTGAATCGCATGGTTCTGGACCCTCAGACACCACGGCGCGGCGCTCAGCGACCGCTGCGAGGCCCGTTCATCCGTTGGCCGCGTGCCGCAGACGCTGTCCTCGCGGTCGTCGTGTTCCTCGTGGCTCTCTTCGTGAAGTCCGAGGGACCGAACGACGACTTCGCGATCCGCTCTCTGAACGAGGTCTCGATCCCTGGTCTCTTCGTCCTCGCGGTCGCCAGCGGTGCCCTCTACTGGCGTCGATCCCGGCCCCTGGTCGTGCTGGGGGTGACCCTCAGCGCATCGGCCTTGTCCGCCGGACTCACCTCTCTGGGATCGGTCGGGGCTGCAGAACTGGAGTTGGTCGGCGTCGCGACGTTGGTGGCGCTGTACGGCGTCGGCCGCTACGCCACCGACAATCGGTGGAGTCAGATCGGACTGGGTGGCTGGTTCGCCGTGATCGCGCTCAGCGCGACGGTCGAGGGGGTGACACCCGTTGAGATCGGGTTCGGGTTCGTCGTGGCGTTCGTGGTGTGGTACCTGGGCCGTCGTCTCCGGCTGAGGGCCGAGCGTGCTTCTGAGCTCGAACGTGAGCAGGCGGCCGAAGCCCGCCGAGCGATCGCCGAGGAGCGAACCCGAATCGCTCGCGAGCTGCACGACGTGGTCGCCCATCGCGTGAGCCTGATGACCGTCCAGGCCGGAGCCGCGAAGACCGTTGCCGCCGACGACCTCGAGAGCGCCGTGCAGGCGATGGAAGCGGTGGAGGAGGCGGGACGCCAGGCGCTCAGCGAGCTGCGCCACCTCCTCGATGTTCTGCGACCGGAAGCCGAGGTCGACGGGCTGGGTCCCCAGCCCGGTCTCGGGGATGTTCCTCGTCTCGTCGGCCAGTTCGAACAGGCGGGGTTGGAGGTCTCACTCACGATGGACGGCGCACGGACCGATCTCCCGGCCCGCGTGGGGCTCTCCGCCTACCGCATCGTCCAGGAGGCACTGACGAACGTGCTCAAGCACGCGGGACCCACCGCCAGAACCGACGTGCGGCTCAGCACCGACGACGATCGCGTCGCCATCGAGGTGCTCGACGACGGGCGGGGCGCCACGATCCTGCCTGGGTCGGGCCAGGGGATCGTGGGGATGCGCGAGCGGGCGCAGCTGTTGGGTGGCAGCCTCGAGACGGGCCCTCGTCCGGGTGGAGGGTTCCGGGTCGTTGGCTCTCTGCCCATCGACGAGGAACCGGCGTGACGATCCGTGTCGCCGTCGTCGACGATCAGGCGTTGGTTCGAGGTGGGTTCGCGATGGTCCTCGGTCACCAGGACGACATCGACGTGGTGGCCGAGGCGGGGACGGGGCTCGAGGCGATCGAGATGGCACGTGCCCATCGACCGGACGTGATCCTCATGGACATCCGGATGCCGGGGCTGGACGGCCTGGAGGCGACCTCCAGGATCGTTGAGGAAGCCGACTGGGATGTGCGGGTGCTGATCTTGACGACGTTCGACCCGGACGAGTACGTCTACAAGGCGCTGCGCGCCGGTGCCAGCGGGTTCGTGCTCAAGGACATGCCACCTCAGGAGCTCGTCTCCGCCGTGCGCACCGTGGCCGACGGCGGAGCATTGCTCGCTCCCTCGATCACGAGGCGCCTCATCGGTCAGTTCGCCGAACGGTTCGCCGACAGTACGGTGTCGGACCGCTTGGAACGTCTCACCGACCGCGAGCGCGAGGTGATGGCCGCGATCGCCCGCGGGTCCAGCAACGCGGACATCTCCGAGGAGCTTTTCATCGGAGCCGCCACCGTGAAATCGCACGTGTCGAGCATCCTCACGAAGCTCGGCTTGCGCGACCGTGCCCAGGTGGTGGTCTTCGCCTACGAGAGCAGGCTCGTCGAGGCAGGAGACCACGACATCGGTCACTGAACGCGTGGTCAAGGGGATGGCGTCGCCCGTCCAGGTGTTCGACGCGCCGCACTGCGGTGACGCGACTGGTCAACACCTGGTCAAGGTGCCGACCGAAACAGGCGGTACTCGACGGTACTCCTGTGACAGGTTGCAGATGCCCTGAGCTGGGAACATGCTGGTCAGAGGGTTGTGCGGGTGTTCCTTGACACGGAAGAGGTCAGAGGTTCAGATTCTCTAGCGCCCACCAATGGTCATACGCCACAAGCGTTTGCCGTGCCGCTGCGCCCGTGATGCTGTCGGCATTCTCCGATCAAGGCGTATCGCGTGTGGGCCACGACCCATCTCACTGAGGGGCGCCCTTCCGGTCGGCTGCACGATCCACAAGCCGCTCCCCATGTCACTCGCGTAGATCAGGCCGGACTCCTCGTCAATCGCAACGCCCCATACCAAAGGGAACGCCGGCCAAAGATGTCGCCGAATCGACTACTGGCCGTCGAGGAATTCATGGTGTAACAGGCCCCCCCGGACGTTCTAAGTGCTGAAGAAGCACGACTCCAGAAGGAGGTACGGCAATGACAACAAGAGAGCGCAAGACGAGGACCCTGAGCCCAGTGCAGCTTCGGGCGATCGCTCTGAGGGTCCAAGGTCTGGACATCTCCGAGATCGCGCGCGAGATCGGCCGCGATAGGACGACCGCCTCCCGGTGGTTCTCGAAGGACCTGCTCGTGATCGAGGAACTCGATCGCCGAATCCGGGATCAGTACCAGGCAGAGCTGGCGCAGCACGCAATCCTGCGTAAGAAGGCGATTGGGGTCGTCGAAGCTGCCCTAGATGAGGGAGACGTCAGGGCGGCGCTGACGATTCTTCGCCTCAGTCCGAAGCAGAACGACCGCGCGCCGGCTGAGGACATCTCGACCAACAGCTATGGACACCTCCATGAGCACATCGACGAGGGCGGCGTCGAGGCGCTACTCCAAGAGCTGGAAGTCATGAGCCCATGGCAGGCCCATGTGCAGCGAGCGGCTGCACTCCTCCAATCTGCGGACCCCGTCTTCAACGTCGAAGACATCCTCGATCGGCTGCTCTTCCTTGACGATGTGGCGGGCACCGTCGTGCGGGCACTCGAGGAGTCGAACGGCGAGGGACTCGCCGGCTACTCGTCCGTAAACGAACAGCAGCAGAGGGTCTTCTTCGCCGACGCCAGGCGAGCGATCGAGGAGGCGTGGGCGATCGTTGCCGGCACGGATGAAGACGAGGACGACGACGATGATGACGTTGGGCCCGAGTGGCCAGGGGAGGAGAACGCCGATCGGGCCATCAGGCTGATCGGCAAGGCGCTGCTCGCGCTGCTCTGCTCCGTGGAAGGGGCGCCTGAGGCTCTAGCGCGCGGCGCTGGCCAGAACGGTGCACGCTCGGCAGCCCGACTGACCGCTTCGCGCGACGCTGGCCGGACGGTCGTGGACGGCGCTGAACGCCGTTCCGTCGAGGCGCTCGCGAAGGTAGTGGTGATGTTGACCGCCGGGTTCGCCGACCTTGTCGGGGCCCTCGACGACGGCGCCACGATCCCGGTTGACGCCGCATGGGCTGAGACCCTCGATGGCCCTGATGGAGGATCCGATGCGTGAATGTGTCGCGATTTGCTGCA
The DNA here is from genome assembly GCA_013697295.1 of Actinomycetota bacterium. GTDB lineage: Bacteria > Actinomycetota > CADDZG01 > CADDZG01 > WHSQ01 > JACCXF01. The sequence goes on from JACCXF010000094.1 coordinate 5,858, forward strand.
TTCCGTAGCGAGGTCGGGCCCGATCTCCGTCTCAAGGCTGAGCCGTTACCAGATGGGCCAAATCCGTTACCGACGGGTTGGGGGCAGCCCGATGACCTGGGCGGTCGGGGTTTTCTACCGCCCCGACCTCCCCAACCTCCCCACCTCCCCGAATGGGTGAGCGAGCCGTTTCCGACTCGCTAGCCCAGCGCGCCCGACGGGCTTCGATCCCGCGATCTCCTCCTTGACAGGGAGGTGAGGACGACCGGACTCCTCTACGGGCGCATATATGTTGGTGCCGTGCCCCCAACGGGATTCGAACCCGTGCTTCCGCCTTGAAAGGGCGGCGTCCTAGGCCGCTAGACGATGGGGGCCCTGCCCCTCGCCATCTTCCCATCGGGGACAGCCCAGAGAGTATAGCCAGGGCCCTCCAGCCGCCTGACGCGCCGCGCCATCTCAGCTCGGGCGCCCGTCGCACACGAGGTCGACGTCGGAACCGCTCGCGGTCACTGCGGCCTGCAGGTCCTCACACCGCACCTTCGTCTCGGCAGCCGCATCGCTGAACGCCGGTGCCTCGAGCGCGTCCAGGATGGGTCCCGGACCCGGGAATCCGGCATCCCGGACCTGGCGCATGAGATGGAGCTGGCTCCTCCATGCCTCGAGGTAGTCGCGCTGAGCACCGGCGAGCTCCTGGGGCGGATCGAGCTGGCGGAGCGCGTCAACGACATCTTCATAGAGCCGCGCGCTCTGGTCGACGAACACCGCCAGGACGGCCATCCGGTCCTCGCCTGCCGGGGCGTCCTCCAACCGACTCTGCAGTTCGCGGCGGAGACCGCGCTCCTGGATGTGCGCCGTCTCGCTCACGCGCAGGAGCTGCTGGAAGTAGTCACCCGGCGCGGGGCCGGCATCGGCATCCCCGCCGCACGCCGCGGCCAGCAGGAGCAGGATGGTGAACGGTCGACGGAGCCACATTCCACGAAGCGTGTCAGCGGACCGACACGAACGGCAACCGCTCAAGGAGGCCCGTGCTCGGGCCGAAACCGGTCGTATGCCTCACGGTGAGATCCGGGTGGTGCTGGAGTGGTTGGGGCTCGTCGAGCCCGACCGGTCGCGCCGCGAGCCGATCGCGCTCCCGAGGTGGGCTCCGTGGCTCGTATCCCTGCTCCTCGTCACGGCGGCGGCGCTGGGAGCGTTCGCGCTCACCGCCCGGTTCGACGTGCGGGCCTGAAGCCATCGCCGATCCGAAGGGTTGATCCGCCAGCGGCTTCGAGCACGTGACGAGCGCCACGTCGAGGGATGACCACCCGTCCGGGCAGGGAGCGCCGCACCTCGATCACCCTCATCTGCCGATCCAAGAAGACGATCGAGACCGGCTCCTCCATGCCGAACGTGTGCACACTCCGGCACCTCCGGAAGAGCATCGCCTCGCGAGGGCGGGGCGATGGGTGGCCCCGCAGCCCACGCATGCGTTCCCTCCTGGTCTCGGGGACCAGCACGCGCCACCCGCCGCCGGGCCCATCCATATCGACGACCTCCACGGTTGGACCGTACGCTTTGCCTCTGACGTGGGGCGGGCAGGATTCGAACCCGCGACACGAGGGTTAAAAGCCCCCTGCTCTAGACCAGACTGAGCTACCGCCCCTGCCGAGATTGTAGGAACCTCAGCCCTTCTCGGAGCGTCTCAGGGGGAACGCTCCCGGAGGAGACCGCTCATGAGACGTTCCGCGATCCTCACGATCCTCGCGCTTTCCCTGGCGGCTTGTGCGGAGGACCCGGCTCCAGGTCCCGCCAGCGGCCCCGCCGAACCGCAGGTCGACCAGACGCGCCTCGGCATCTACGAGAGCACGGCGCGGGAGCTGGTCCGCACCGAGAAGATCGAGTGGAAGAAGATTGTGATCGTCTCGAAGCTCTGCGAGAACGCCGGAGGGGCGGACGGGCCGGCGGGGTGCGATGACGAGCTGAGCGCCCCGGAGCAGGACGAGCTCGCCCGCCGCCTCGCCGATCTCGGCACGCCGGTCACCTTCGTCGAAGATCCCACGCCGCTCTACGACGAGGACTGGATGACCGGAGCTCCCGAAACCATCGTCCTTCGCCTCGGCACGATCGCGCAGAGTGGTGACGGCGTCGAGGTCGGAGCGAGCTTCGGATGCGGTGGACTCTGCGGTGGCGGGACCACCTACGTGCTCGAGGAGAAGACGGACGGCTGGGAGGTCGTCGGTACCACGGGCACCGCCTGGATCGCCTAGCAGGGTCTCCGGATCAGTCCACGTAGCGGTTCGTGATCGGCATCCGGCGGTCGCGACCGAACGCCTTCGGCGTGATCTTGATCCCGGGGGCCGCCTGTCGCCGCTTGTACTCGGTGCGGTCGATCATCCAAATGATGCGATCGACCGTGGCGCGGTCGTGGCCCCGGGCCACGATCTCCTCCACACCCAGGTCGTCCTCCACGTAGGACTCGATGATCGGATCAAGAACCTCATACGGCGGGAGCGAGTCCGTGTCCTTCTGATCCGGCCGGAGCTCCGCCGACGGCGGCTTCGTCATGACCCGCTCCGGGATCGGTTCGCCGGGCCCGGTGTCGTTCCGCCACCGGCAGAGCTCGTACACGAGCGTCTTGGGGACGTCCTTGAGGGGCGCGAACCCGCCGGCCATGTCCCCGTAGAGCGTCGCGTAGCCGACCGCGTACTCGCTCTTGTTCCCCGTAGCGAGCACCAGCGAGCCGAACCTGTTCGAGATCGCCATCAGCAGGTTCCCGCGGACCCGGGCCTGGAGGTTCTCTTCCGTGAC
>JACCXF010000191.1 GCA_013697295.1 Actinomycetota bacterium
TCGCCTGAGGCTCCTAGTTCATGACCTCGTGGGCTCTGACCGCGCTCCAACGCTCGCTCAGAGCCGAGAAGAGGCGCCCCGCCCGCATCAGATCGCCCCCGGAGAGAGCGTCGAGGCAGGATCGGACCTCGGCGGCGGAGCCATCATCGACCAGGTCTTCGTCCTCGAACATGCCGGCGACCAGGCCGTAATCGAGCTCGACCAGCCCCTCACCCGGGAAGCCCTCGATCCAATCGCACAGCTCCCGCACCGCCACCGCGACGTCTTCGTCGATCCCCGACGCCTCGAGGATCTCCAGAGCCTCGGACAAGCGCGTCCGGGCCCTCCCCAACGTCGTCTCGTAGCGGATCCGGAGACCCTCGCGATCCTCGATCAGGATCCGCTCGGAGCCCTCGAACGCGGCGAACCACCTGAGGGGCACGTGCCAGTTGGCGTGAAGGATGTGCGAGCGGATGTCGGGCTCACGATCGCTGAGGGCCGCAAGTTCGCGAGCCGCCGAGTGCGCCACGCCTTGAGGCACGAACGCGTCGGCCACCTCCTCGGGGACGCTCTGCCTGAATGCAAGCAAGCCGGCCAGCATCCTCAGGCGGGTTCGATACGGACACACGAAGATGTTTTCGCCGACGCGCCGCACAAAGGCCCCTTCCGCTTCGACTCCCACCTCGGACGAAGGCAGCGCCGATGCCACGAGCCACTTACGCGAAGGCCCCCACAGCGTCTTGTTGTGATGCTCGGGCTGCGCCAGCCACCGGCTCCTCTCGTCATCGGAGAAGGCCGACAGCGGTTGGTACACCCGGAGATAGGCGGTCCTGATCACGGCGCAATCGTAACCACGCCGTGGGACAGGACCTTGTCATTCGAGGGGCGGTACCATCAGGAAACCGATTTGACAGCTACCAACATGGCAGGGGGATTGCTCGCCTATGAGCGTGTTCGAGCACATCGATGGAGATGGCTACGAGCAGGTGGTTTTCTGTTCCGACGATCAGTCAGGGTTACGGGCGATCGTCGCCATCCACTCAACCGCTCTGGGTCCCGCTCTTGGCGGTACGCGTTTCTACCCCTACCCCACCGAGGAAGAGGCTCTGGTCGACGTGCTGCGCCTCGCGAGAGGAATGACCTACAAGGCGGCCGCAGCCGGTCTCGACCTCGGAGGCGGGAAAGCCGTCATCATCGGCGATCCCAAGCGACACAAGACCGAGGAGCTGTTGCGCGCGTACGGGCGTTACGTCGAGACGCTCGGGGGGCGATACATCACCGCCGAGGATGTGGGAACAGCCCTGGGGGACATGGACGTCGTGCGACGAGAGTCCAGATGGGTTACCGGTTGTTCCCACACCTGGGGAGGATCGGGGGACCCATCGCCGGTCACGGCCTACGGCGTCATGCAGGGCATCAAGGCCTGCGCGCTCGAGGTTTTCGGAAACCCGAATCTCAGCGGTCTCAGCGTCGCTATCCAGGGGGTCGGCAAGGTGGGCCACGCGTTGTGCGGCTACCTGGTGAAGGAAGGCGCCAAAGTCACGGTGGGCGACATCGATGTCGACAACCTTGCGCGTGCGGTGTCGGACCACGGCGTCGAGAGCGTCCCTCTGGCCGAGCTACACAAGCTCGAGGTTGACATCCTTGCCCCGTGCGCCCTAGGCGGCTTGATCAACGACGACACGATCTCGGAGCTCCGATGCAAGGTGATCGCAGGGGCCGCCAACAACCAGCTCGCGAGCGACGAACACGGAGACAAGCTGCGGGACCTAGGTATCCTCTACGCGCCCGACTTCGTCATTAATGCCGGAGGACTAATCAACGTGGAAGACGAGCTGCGGGGATACGAACGCGAACGTGCGATGGCGCGAGTCGAAGGGATCTACCGGCAACTGCAGAACATCTTTGCCTTGTCGCGCGAACGAGATCTATCCACGGCGCGCGCCGCGATGGAATACGCGGAGGATCGCATACGCAAGGTCAGCCGGATCAGACTCGTTCGCACCAGCGAGTTCGGTCCGACGTCCGCACACTGATCGTGACGGAGCTCCTCAGGTACATAGGCGATGGGGCGGGGGTGCCCGACCGCGAGGTTCCGGATGGACTCGCGGAAAAGGACCTGATCGAGTTGTACCGGTGGCTGGTGCTCCTTCGAACGTTCGATGAGCGCGCCGTGGCTCTCCAACGACAGGGACGCATCGGAACCTACGCTCTGTACTGGGGTGAAGAGGGAACGCAAGCGGGAGCCCTCTACGCATGCGAGGAGCGCGATTGGGTCTTCCCTTCCTATCGTCAGAATGCGATCGGCATCCTGCGAGGTGTGGCTCCCTCGACCGTGCTGGCCTGGTGGCGTGGCTACGGCGGCGGACACGGCTTCTATAACCCTCGCGACCACCGCGTCGGGCCGATCTGTGTCCCCATCGCGACGCATCTGCCGCATGCCACGGGACTTAGTTGGGCGGCGAAGATCCGGGGCGATGACGTCGCCTCTCTCTCCTGGTTCGGCGACGGCGCAACCTCAGAAGGTGATTTCCACGAAGCGATGAACTTCGCGGCGGTCTTCAAGGTCGCTACCGTCTTCTTCTGCGTCAACAATCAGTGGGCGATCTCGACCCCGATCAGCAAGCAGATGGCGACGGCCACCGTCGTCGAGAAGGCGGCCGCCTATGGGATGAACGGGATACGCGTGGACGGATTCGATCCCATAGCCTGCTGGAAGGCCACGAAGGACGCGCTGGATCGCGGTCGCAATGGCGAAGGGCCGACCCTGATCGAGGCTTACTGTTACCGTCTCAAGCCCCACGGAACCGCGGACGATCCCAACCTCTACCGTGACGAGTCCGAGACAGCCAAGTGGCTGCCGCACGAACCGATCGGTCGAACGTCCGCCTTCCTCAAGCGCCTCGGAGTGCTAGATGACGACAAGGAACGGGCGATCGGCGACGAGGCGAAGCAGACGATCGCGCAGGCCGTGGTGGAGATGGAAGCGATCGACCAACCCGGTCGCGAGATCCTCTTCGAGGGCACCTACGCGACCGGTATGCCCTGGACGTTCGAGGAAGGACTGCGAGAGCTAGAAGAGGTCGACCGGCCGCCCGAGGTCAAGCCCCTCGGCCCCCAGCCGGGACCGTCGACGGGCGACCATGCCGAGCCCAAGCCGGGAGATCCGTCGTGAGCCAACTGACCATGGTCGAGGCGCTCAACAAAGCACTCCATCAGGCGATGGAGGCTGACGATCGCGTCGTTCTGCTGGGGCAGGACATCGCTCAAACCGGAGGGGTCTTTCGGGTCACCGCCGGGTTGCTGGACAGCTTCGGGGAAACGCGGGTCGTCGACACACCCCTGGCCGAGGCCGGCATCGTGGGGTGTGCCATCGGGATGGCCGTCTATGGGCTGCTGCCCGTGGTCGAGATCCAGTTCGATGTCTTCGTATATCCGGGTTTTGAACAGATCGTGGTGCATGCGGCGCGCTATGCCTGGCGCACGAAAGGGGAGCTTCCCGCTTCGATAGTCATCCGCATCCCGTTCGGTGGTGGGGTCCGGGCGCCGGAGTTGCACTCCGACTCGCCCGAGGCGCTCTTCTGCCACGTCCCGGGTTTGAGGGTCGTGTGCCCGACGACGCCTCAGGACGCACGCGACATGATGCTCGCAGCGATCGAGCACCCAGACCCCGTCGTGTTCATGGAACCGAAGCGCATCTACAGGGCCGGTCGCAAGGAGGTTACCGACGATCCTCCGTTCCCATTGGGCCAGGCGAATGGCGCGCCCGAGAAGATCCTGTCCACGGCGCGCATCGCGCGCGACGGTAACGACCTCGCGATCGTGACGTACGGCCCCACGGTCCCCCTCTCGATCCAGGCGGCCGACCGGCTCGCTCACGAACGCGGCATCGAGGCGCGCGTAGTTGATCTCCGATCCCTGTACCCGATCGACGTCGGCGCGGTCACTAAAGCTGCATCGGAATGCGGGCGCGCGCTGGTCGTTCACGAAGCGCCACGAACCGCCGGCCTGGGGGCGGAGGTCTCGAGCCTCATCCACGAGCGCGTGATGCTTGACCTCGAGGCCCCCGTCGGGCGGGTGACCGGCTACGACGCGCCGTTCCCGCAGTTCGCGAACGAGGACGATTACCTTCCCTCGGTCGACCGGATCACGGCAGGCGCTAACAAGGTGCTCGACTTCTAGTGCCGGTCTTCAAGCTGCCGGACCTCGGGGAGGGCGTCGGCGAAGCCGAGATCGACCGCTGGCTCGTCAAGGAAGGTCAGGAGATCGCGGAGGACGACCTACTCGTGGAGGTGATCACCGACAAGGCAACGGCCGAGATCCCCTCACCATTCGCGGGCGTCGTCAATCGCATCCACCACGGCGCCGGTGAAGTAGTAGCCGTCGGTACCGTGCTCGTCACGATCGGAGAAGAGGCGAATTCTGGTTTGCAACCGAACGTTCCACCACCACCTCCTCCTCCAATCGAAACCGTCCCGTCTATCGAGCCCGGCGCGCAACCATCCGAGGACGTGGCATCGAGCAACGGTGAGCATTCGGTCAAGGCCATGCCTCCGGTGCGTAAGCTGGCTCGCGACTTGAACGTCGATCTGGCACAAGTGAGTGGTAGCGGACCGGGCGGTCGTATCTTGCGCACGGATGTCGAAGCTCAGGCCGGATCGTCATCTCGAGACGACGGTTCGACTGGGCGGCGCGAGCCCCTGCGAGGGGTTCGTCGCACTATCGCACAGCGCATGAGTGAAGCCCATCGGCTCGTTCCCCCCGTAACGCACGTAGAGGAGTGCGACGTCACAGAGTTGGACGCGACCCGCAAGCTAGCCAACGAACGAAACCCTGAAGAAGTGAAGCTGACCTTTCTCCCCTTCATCGTGAAGGCGGTCGTCACTGCGCTAAAGGATTATCCCGCGATGAACGCATCGCTCGACGACGACGCTCAAGAGATCGTTTTCCATGACAACTACGACATCGGCGTTGCGGTCGATACGGACGCCGGCTTGACGGTCCCAGTGATCCGGGACGCCGATGGAAAGCGACTCGTTCAGATAGCTGCAGATATCGAGCGATTCGCTCGCGAGGCGAGAGCCGGAACCCTGAAGAGTGAGGACCTACGCGGTGGGACGTTCACGGTCACGAGCCCCGGGCCCTTCGGTGGTTTGATGGCGACACCGATCGTGTTCCATCCGCAATCCGGGATACTCGGCGTCCATCGAGCCATCGATCGCCCGGTGGTTCGAGAGGGGCAGATCGTTATCCGCAAGATGATGAACCTGTCCGTCACCTTCGACCACAGGGTGCTCGACGGCATGACCGCTGCGAAGTTCGTCCTGGATGTGATGACGTTGCTCGAACACCCCGCGGTGCTGGCCCTCGAGAACTGATGGGGGCGGAAGCCAACTGCAAGGCCGTGTTCGCCGGACGCGAGTCAGAGGGCGTTGCACATCTCGAACCCGACGAGATCGTCTTCCGGGGAGGCTTCCGGGTGAAAGTAAGCCTGAAGGACCTCGAGGGGCTCGGCGTCGAAGACGGCTGCTTGACGCTTGCCACGCCGAAGGGAGAGCTCCAACTTCATCTCGGGGCACGGGCGGCGACGTGGGCCGAGAAGATCCGGAACCCCAAAGCCGTCATCGACAAACTGGGCGTGAAGAACAGCGACCGCGTCGCTCTCCTTCGGATCGCCGATGACGATTTCGAGAAACAGGTTAGGGCGCGCACGGATGACATCGCCACAACTCGGCCGAAGAAGGATTCGGATGTCATCTTCTTCGGCATCGAGCGCGTAAAGGATCTCGACCGCCTCGAGTCTCTCCAGAACAACATCAAGCCGGGCGGAGCCATCTGGGTCGTACGGCCGAAAGGTCGGGCGGACCTGAAAGAGGCGGATCTCTTCGAAAGGATCCGAGCCGCCGGCCTGGTCGACGTGAAGGTGGTGAGCTTCTCCGACACTCATTCAGCCCTCAAGCTCATGATTCCGAAGGATCGTCGTTAGGAACCTGGGCGCGACCCGACCGCGTTTCGGAGCGTACCGATGCCCTCGATCTCCAGCTCAACCACGTCGCCGGCTTCGAGCTGCCGGCCCAGATCGAGGCCGCAGCATCCGCCGGGGGTTCCCGACCCGAACACATCGCCTGGCCAGATGTCCTCCGCCTGAGATACGTGAGTCACCATGTCGGTCCAGGTCCAACGCGCGTCGCCCGAACGACCTCGGCCCCACACCTCGCCGTTGACGCGACACGTCATCAAGAGGTCGGGCTCGGCCCCCAACTCGTCCGCTGTCACTATGCACGGCCCGAAGGCATTAGCGAAGTCCTTGCCTTTAGCCGGTCCCAACCACGCACTGACCTCCTGGGCCTGGACATCACGGGCGGAGAAGTCATTGAATACGGTGAACCCGAATATGTGATCGGACGCCGCCTCAGGCATCACGTCGCGACCCCTCTTGCCGACGATCATGGCGAGCTCGAGCTCGAAGTCCATCTGCTCCGTGTAAGCGGGCCAGGGACATTCGTCGTCGGGCCCGAGCAGCGAACGGTGATTGCCCTTGTAATAGACGGGCGCCTCATACCAGTAGCCGGGGACCTCCCCCCCGCGTCGCCGAGCCCCTCTCTTGACGTGGTCCTCGAAGGCGAGGAAGTCTTTGAGCGACGCCACCCGGTCCAGTGGACACAGCCACGTCACCGCCTCCGTCCGGACATCCAGCGGCTCGACCGGGGTCGCACGCACGACCTGCTCGACTTCGCGCCAGATCGCCGCTCCTTCCTCGATCAGCAACAGAGTGGAGGTGAGCCACCTATCCAGCTCGAAGTCGAAGGCGTCCCCATTCGCGTTCGACCATGCCTCGACGAGGTCGATGGGTTGGCGATCGTCGATCGATATAGCGATGCGCGGCTGCCAGCCGCCGCGATTAGACGTGTAGCGGTAAAGACGCAACTACTCGTCCAACAATCCCATCCCGCGCGCCCAGGAGGTCTCGTACTCGGTGATGATTACGCCCTCGGCCTCGGGACTCAGAACCAGCGGATGTTCCGTCTCGACCATCACCGCGACCTCGTCGGTCCGCTCTTTTGCCTTGGAAGCCTCGATGGCAGCCGGCTGGGGGCCGTGATGCACTCCCTGCGGGTGCAAGGTCATATAACCCTCGTCAATGCCGGCCCTGCTAAAGTAATCGCCGGAGTGATAGAAGAGCACCTCGTCAGCATCGATATTGGCGTGATAGAAGGGCACCTTCAGGACCTGCGGATCCTCCTCGAGCGGGCGCGGCACGAACGAGCAGATCACGAACGCCTGATTCGCGAATGTGCAATGCGCCGAGGGTGGCATGTGATAACTGGGTGAATACACCGGGCGGTGTTGAAGGATGTTCAACTTCACGGGACACAGATCACCCTGCCAGCCCACGACATCCAACGGATGCCACGCGAACCACAACGAGGTGAACACCCCATCTCGCTTCACCCGTACCTCGAACTCGCCCTCCTCGTCATGCGGGTCTGGTTCCGGGACTTCGAGCACGCCTGGGTCGAACTGAGCATGTCGTCCCATGAGTCCTCGCTCCGGGATGTGGTACTCGCCGGTCCCTTCGATGATGAAGAAGAAGTTGTCGTCCCCCTTGGGCACGACTCTGTGCGTGGTGCCCTTCGGGATGATGACGTAATCGCCCGGTTCATATGTCAGCGGGCCGTAGTCGGTCTCGAAGGTTCCCTCGCCACGGTGAACGAAGTAGCAGACGTCTCCGTCGGAATCTCTGAGGAAATACTCCATCGCCTCCGTCCGACGGCTGACGAACAGGCGGACGTCATCGTTGCCGGCGATCATCTGCCAGGTGGCGTTCGGTTCCGTCATGTCCTCGGGCTTCATCTCGTTCAGATTGAGAGCGCGAGGCCGCAGGGGGCCCTCGATCCGGGTCCAGGCCGTCGGGGGGTGAGTGCGATAGAGGTGCGAGGCACGACCGAAGAAGGTTTCGCGGCCGTGCTCCTCTTCAAAGGTGCCCTCCGGCACAGCAACGTGCGCCTGTTTGGTGACTACGCCCTTCGAAAAGACCGCCT
>JACCXF010000199.1 GCA_013697295.1 Actinomycetota bacterium
CCCGTTCGGACCCCCCCGAACCCGAGCGAGGATGAAGCCCGTCCCGAAGAGCGACGCCTCCGCCGGGCTTTGCAACGTCGTCGTTCCGCCGTGCCGAGTTCATCTCAGATCCTTTCTCTAGATACCCCCCCAGGGTATACAGAACGCAGACGTGCGGTCAAGAGCGAGCTCGGGTCGGGCCGTTATCCGTATCCCCGCTCGGCGCGCCACACCTCGACGACAGGGTCCGATCGCCCGTCGTTTGCAGCTGCGCAATCCTGGGGACGAGCGATCCGCAAGTGGTGGCCGGAATCGAGAGGGGGCCGGATCGATGACCCGGCCCCCTCTTCTAGCTGCTTCTCGTGCGCCCCCTTGACGGCGACTTCCTCGACCTGAAGGCCGGCCACCCAGCGGCCGCGCACCCAGGTCCTTCGCTCGTTACAGGATGCCGCGTGCCTGGAAGGCCGATCGCACCTGCGCTGCAACGGTGGCGCCGTAGAGGTCCCGGGCTGCGTCCACCGTCGCCTGCGCGGCCGCGGGCATGGTCGTGTCGGGAGCGAAGTCGAACTGCGCCTCGAGGATCAGAGTGTCCGCCCTTCTCGCACCCACGTTGTTGCGGATGTCCCACAGGGCCCGAGACCAGATCATCCCGTTGCGGTGAACGCTGCTCGTAAGGTCCTCCGGGTAGTGACGGTTCGAGTCGATACGTCGCAGACAGTGCGGCACGGTGCTCGTGTAGGAAACCGCGTCCCAGTCAGCAACGCAGGCGGGATCGGGGGTTGGCGCGACCGTGTTCGAAACCGTCACCGCCCAGTAGTCACCGAACCCTTCGCCGATCGAACCCGCCTCCAGAGAGGTGCCGAAGCTTGTCACCTGAGAGTCATGGATGGCGTGACCGTACTCGTGAAGGATGACTTCGGCGTCCTCTGCATCGTCGACGCCGCCCTTCCCGAACCGAAGAACGTCGTGCTTGTCCCAGGAGTACGAGTTGTCCGCTCCCCACTGGTTGATACGGAGATCCTGAGACTCGCGGTTCACGGGGCGATACGTCGAGCCGAAGCCCAAGCTCTGGATGTACTTCTGCGCCTCGGTGACCCAGTAATAGCCCATGACCTGCTCGAACTGATCTTCGCTGCGGTTGTAGTTGAAAGTCAGGCTGGAGGAGAACGCCGGTTTGCCGGTCTCGCTCCGTACGTTCGCCCAATCCCCCCGTAGGTAGCCGGAGCCGTCGAGGTTGGTGAGCGCGACGATCCGGTAAGCAGCTTGGAGATCAGCATAGTCGGCGTCCTTGCGATCGGTCAGATCCTGACGTTGGAGCGAAGCGACCGGGTTCGGGAAAAACACCCTGCCGGATCCGGTGGCCGTGGCCCCCGCAGCGGGAGCTAGCAAGGCAAGTCCGATGATCGATACGACGATCCCAGCGATGAGACGACGCAAGAGGCACCTCCATTGGTGTCCGATTAGTTCAGGTTCGTCACGCTAACAAGCGGATGAGGTTAGAGGAAGGGGGTTCGGCGAGACCCGCGTTCACGGAGTCATCCGTCGTGGTCGGAGGAGCCCCCCGCCGCCAACCGGCCGGGCGGGGCGAGAGCCTTGTGGTAGAGCTCCTTCGCCTGCGCAACCAGTCGGTCGAGGTCCGGCAGATCCCCGCGATCGCCCGGCTCGGGGACCGGGGCCAACGACGTGGAGGACGACTGGACCACCAGCCTCAGCGCGAACACCTGCACGCAAACGACGACCTCCGCAGAGCACCTGTTCCTCCGCGATCTCGTGTGCTCCTGGCATCAGGAGTAACTGTTCAACATCATCCTGACGCCCAACTACAACGAGGACCATCACAATCACATCCACGTCGACCTAACGCCAGGTGCAGATTTCATCGATTGAGTCTGGTGAACTGCGACTTCAAGGCAACTACCGCGACAGCGAGAACCCCGGCAACCTCTCTTGGGAAGCCAAGCGCTTCCCAAGCTAGCGGCCGTCACCGCTAGATCTGCCCGGCGCCTTCGTCAAATCTCGACAAACGACTCGTAGAGTGCAGCGATGGGTGCCGCCTTCGTCGCCGAAAGCTTGAGCAAGAACTACAAGAGCGTCCGTGCCCTTGACGGAGTCAACTTCGAGGTTGCCGAGGGCGAGCTCTTCGGTCTGCTCGGCCCCAACGGCGCAGGAAAGTCGACGCTGGTGAAGATTGGATGCGGGCTCGTGCATCCGAGTGGAGGGCGGGCCGAGGTCTGCGGCGCCCCCGCCGGAACCCGTGCGGCGAACGCTCGGCTCGGTTACCTGGCCGAGCTGTTCCGCTTCCCCGGCTGGCTCACTGCTGATGAAGTGCTGGTGTTGCACCAGAGGCTGTCGGACTCGGACGGCGGAACGCGTGAGAGGGCGGAGCTTCTCGAGCTGATCGACCTGAGCCGCGCGGCCGACCGGCGGGTCGAAACGATGTCGAAGGGGATGCAGCAGAGGCTCGGGATCGCTCAAGCTCTCGTCGGTTCGCCGAGGCTCTTGATCCTGGACGAGCCCACCAGCGCGCTCGATCCTGCGGGGCGTCGCATCATCCGCGCTCTACTGGAGGAGCTCAAGGGCAGGCGAGTGTCAGTCCTCCTCAACTCGCATCTCCTCAGCGAGGTAGAGCTCGTCTGCGATCGCGTGGCCATCATCCTGGCCGGGCGCATCGTGTCGGAGGGCACGCCCGACTCATTACGAGCCGGGTCGGGCGTAGAGGTTGAAACCGATAGCGGTGTGAAGCACTTTCCGGACGCGGTGCGAGATGAGATCCCGGCGATCGTCGATCGCCTCGTCGCGGACGGCGCCCGGATCTATGAGGTGCGAACGACGCGCCGTTCGCTCGAGGACGTCTATCTGGAAGCGGTCGAAGGACAGACCGGATGAAGGTGCTCCTCCTCGCGCGTTACGTGCTCGTCGAGTGCTCGCGCCGGCGCGTGTTCATCGTGGTACCGATCCTCTCGGCGGCCTTCCTCGGTCTCTACTGGTTCGCCGTCGCACGAGTGTTTGCGACATCGGAGTTCTCATCGGTGCCCGGCCCCTTCGACGAGCGCCTGGTCGTTGCGTCGACGATGCTCGGTCTCGGGCTCTTCGGGTCGTTCTTCCTTGGAGTCGTACTGATCGTGTTCTTGACCTTCACGGTCGCTCGAGGCGACGCGGAGCAGGGATTGCTTCAACCCGTGGTCGTGAGACCCTTGGGACGCCGCACCTTCTTGATCGGTCGCTTCCTCGGAGCAGCAACCGTCTCGATGCTGTACGTCATCCTCCTCTTCGCATGCTGCGTGTTGATCACGCGGGGCATCTCTGGCTGGTCGCCCGACAACGTCGTGCAGCCGGCGCTCGAGCTTGGAGCTGCCGTGGTGATCGTTGGAGCTCTGACGTTGTTGGGCTCCGTGTTCCTTGCGACCATCGCCAATGGGGTTACGGCCCTGATGCTGTTCGGCACGGGCCTCGTAGCCGGCTTGATCGGCCAGATCGGTGAGGCTCTCAACTCTCCGACGCTCGAGAACATCTCGAGAGTTATGTCGTGGGCGTTACCGTTCGAGGCCCTCTACCAGTCGGCCTTGACGTCGCTGACCGAAGGCATCTCGGGGCTCTCGGGTTTCCTGATCCGCCTGGGCCCATTCGGCGGGGCACAGGAGGCGAGCCCGGGTCTCTACCCCTGGACGATCGGGTACCTCGCCGCAGTCGGCCTACTGACCATCTGGTTCTTCCGCCGCCGTGACCTCTGACATTCGTTCGATACCGGCTGATCGAAGAGCGCACATCTTGACCCTGTCCTCGTCGCGCCCGATGCACCACTCCGGATCGATGAATCTAAAGCACCGGAGGGCCATCGCCGCCCTCGACGAGGTGCGCACACAGACCCTGCCCGCGGAGCCAAACGAGACGCAGCTCGGCGCTCTAGGTCGGGGGGAGGTAGGACTCGATGGTGTGGAAGGTCCAGAGCGCCCGGGCGCATTGCTCTCGGTTGTGCGCACGCAGGTTCGGGAACGGGTCGCCCTCCTCAGCGTGGAACGTGTAGGGGTAGGAAATCTGGAAGAACCCACCCGGTGTCTGCACTCCCTCTTCAAGTGAGGCGCACTGCTCATAGGAGTTGCCACCCCAGTAAGTCAACGGCACTCGTCCGGCAAGGGTGCGAACGCAGGACTTGTAATCGAAATCTTCGGCAGTGATCCCAAACTGTGCCAACGTTGCAGGTATCGCCGCGCAGGAGTGAGCCGGGTTGGCCGTGCGGGTCGCGTTCGGATCGCCTGACGGCGCTGCGAGCGCAGATCCGACGGACAGAACCATCAGAACGACTGTCGAACCGACTGCCAAGGTGACTCGTAGAGACTTGATCACTGATCCTCCCGTTCGTAGAGACTTAATCGTTGGTCCTCCGGTCTAGCGGTTGCTGAATGGATGATGGCGTTGTCCGATCTAGCGGGTGCCGCCAGGGAACAGCGGCGCGTTGCCGGGGTTGATCTCGCCGTGCGCGACATCGGACATCACGGCGATGCAGTCTGCCCGGTTCTGCAGCACGTAAGTCTCGGCGAATCGCACCACGATCGGGTAAGGGCCGAAGCGCGACTCGATGCCCTCGCGACACTGCCCGACAATCCCCGCAGTGGACAGCTGCCCGTCACCGTGCGCCCAGCTGCTCGCGCACCCTCCAGTGGTCGGCACGGAACGCAGGTACGGGCCGTCTTGCGATCCCGACGCGCCATCGTAGGTTGCGCGGTACTCGATGACGAAGTAGTTGCCATCCTCACAGAGTTGTCCTGGGGCCTCTGGTGGCGCTGCGCCCGCACCGCTCGTTCCCAAGGGCATCACGAGTATGCACGCCACCGCAGCTGCGGTCCTTAGTCCACGGCGGCGTAGCAGAGAAATCCCTCCCGGGCCCCAAGGGCAACGTCGGCGTCAAGCGACCCAAAAAATACCATAAGGAATGTCGTTGGTCAGATGGCCGGGTCGTTCCCCGGGCTTTCCGCGCCGTGATGTGGAGCCGGGGAGGGGAATCGAACCCCTGACCTGCTCATTACGAGTGAGCCGCTCTACCGACTGAGCTACCCCGGCTGGTTTTCGCTCGTGATTCTAAGGCGTGAGCCGCATCGCGACTTGCCCCAGCTAGACGCAAACGGTAGGCCGAGATCGCGTCCCAACGCGCAACGGGGGCGCCTTTGCGGCGCCCCCGCTCCGAACTACCTCTTAGCCGATCACGGCGCAGGCTCGGCGTACGAGCCGCCGTAGATGTCGGAGTTGCCGAAGTTCGGCGGGCACTCTTGTTGAACCGCCGGGGCGGTGGGCGCGTCCTCCGGCGCGGTGGGTTCGATGCCCATCGCACGGTCCTTCTTCGATTCGCGTCCGACGGCGATGCCAGTCTGTTCCGAATACTCGTGCAGATCCTGACGGTATTGGTTGACGGCCTCACAGACCCCGCCTCGACGCGAGTCGTTCCACACCGCGGCGGCGTAGCTTCGGGTCGCTACCGCGTAGACGTAGTCCCCAAGGAACTCCGCCGCCAGGTTGTTCTGACTCGAGCTACGAGGGTCGCCGGGAGGCGAACGATGCATGGTCGTCCACGGGCCCAGCGATCCGTCCGCATTCACATCCGCGTGCTTCATTACCGCGATCAAGCTGCGCGGAGTGGAAGTGGTCGGTTGATATGGAGTCGTGAACGCGTTGTAGACGAGCCAGGCGTCAGTCCCGTCCGGTGAGATCGCCGGTGCCGAGTAGAAGCCGCGATCCCCCGGCGTTTCGACCTCCTGAGGCCGTGCCCAAGGTCCGTTCTTTGGCTTCTGCGTGTACATGACGTGCTCGCGGTTCAGACCATCCCGGCCGTCCACCCACGTCAGCACGATCTCATCCGTCGCATCCGCTCCGGTTGGAGCGCCGTTAGCGATGTCCACGCTGGGAGCGGGGCTCAGATCCGAGCGCGCTCCTGCTACACCATCCATCACACAACGACCGATCGATGGCTCGAACGCGTTGCACGTGTCCACCGCGGTGAAGAGACGCTGGGGACGGCTCCAGTGATCGCCGCCGTCGAAGGATCGCACCAGCATCTGCGCGCCCGTCCCCGGCAGCCCGGAGCCGAACTGGTAGTAGAAGACGTAGACCACTCCGTCACTGTCGGTTCGCACGGTGCAACCCGAGCGACCGAAGCCGTTCTTCGACGAGGTGTTGTTCGTCGCGGGCGAGACCTGACGGCTGGCCCAACTCGACCCTCCGTCGCGCGAGGTTGCAACGATCAGGGGTTGTGAAGTCCCGGGTCCACCGCGGAATGCCGCGAAACACACGTAGGCGTTGCCGAAGTGTGGACTGATTTCGACGTTGTCGGCCCAGATCTGTTCCTTGTCCGAGAACAACGCGGAGTTCTGCTTGCTCACGATGACCGGCTTCTTCCATGCATCTTCGTCGTTCGCAGCGGCCGCAACTACATTGTCGGTTCTCGATACCGCGATCGCCTCGAACCCTTTGAACTCCTGTCGACCTGGGAAATTCGAAGCGAGCGTCGCGTAATAGAGCCTCGACCCGTTGGCCCAGGAGAAGCCATTGGGGCCGGGTCGGGGCCCGAACGCCATCGCGGGATCCCCGTCGGCGACGAGGCCATTCTCGTCGTACTTGGGCAGGGTGCCGATCGGCCCGTTCTCCATGGGGTCACAGGAATCGGCAGACGGTGGGTCATCGCTACCCCCGGGTGCGCCCACGCAGTTGCGCGCGCTGTAACCGGTGTAGGTCGGTTGCGTCCAGTTGTCCCCGCTGTCGAAAGAGAAGTAGACGCCAGATACGCCGACTCCATCAGTGAAAGGGCACGTGTTGTCGGCGCCGGCGTTGCAGTCCTCTAGGTCGATCTCGTCGTTCGAGCCCGCCACCATGACGTTGGGATGGTTCGCATCCACGGCCATCCCGGGTTCGTTCTGCTTGTTGCCGGCGAACGGATCGACGCTCCCATTCGAAACCAGAACGTCCCCCCCATGAGTCGCACCCGCCGGCAGACCCATGACCCCGATGAACAGCGCGACGACTGCACCTAGCGCCCCTTTGCGCATTCCACTCTCCCTTCGACCCCCAACCAAACTCTAGGAGATTACGACAACGCTGCGTCATCGCAAGCAAGGGAAACAAGAGGGGAAGCTAGTTTTCGCGATTTGGGCCAGGAGCCAAGCTTGGAAGTTCGACTGGAGAAGGACGACGGCCGGGCCGGCCACTCTTCCGGCCCGACCGTCAACCCCTCTTGGTCCCCTCCCCGGTCCTGGGACCCCTGGTGCCCCCACCGTCCAGGTCTTCCTACCTGGGGTGGTCATCGCCCCCAAACGAGGATTCCTGAATAGCCCGTTGGGACTAGTTAGCGAAGCCTTCGAAAACTGCCGGTGAGGGGGACCTCAGGCCCCGGCACCGACCGCCGCAGGCGGAGGGACCAGGGCAGACAGCTCGATCAGCGTTGCTTCGATCGCCAAAGCGACGTTTGCGTTGCGGATGAGGCCGGCGCGCGCCACCACGCACCGCTCCATGGCGGAGACGAGGTTGCGGTCCTCGACCCCGCCGGTCGCCCACCACTCGATCTCGTCCAGCAGATCGATGTTGGCTGCAGCTTCGGTTCCCCCCGATCGGACCGTGAGTACGTCACGGTAGAAGGAAGCGATCGAGGTAAGTGCTTCCCCCAAGATCTCTTCTTCGAGGCGCCGGAGCTCTCGCTTGTGGCGTTTCGCCAAAGTCGTGCGGGCGGTAGCGGTGCCGCGCCCCTCACCCATGGCCTCGGCGAGCTCGACGACCTCCTCCTTCTGACTCTGTTCGCGCTCCTTCACCACGCTCCGGGCGACGTCGATGAGCTGGGTTGCCACATCGAGGGCATCGAGGGGAGAACGAAGCTGCTTCGGCAATGACACCCAGAACATCCTCCGTTCCGCGACCTGGGGATCCGATCCCAATGCCCGCGCGCGTTCGAAGTCACCTTCAGACAGGCGGGCCGCGAGCAAAGCCCTGTCATCGGAGACCCCCGCTTCGGACAACAGTTGCACGATCCGGCCTTCCGACACCGGTTCCATGCGCACGATCCGACAACGCGACCTGATGGTCTCCAGAACCTCTTCCTCGTTGTCGCTTATCAAGACGAAGACGGTGTCCGGCTGAGGCTCCTCGAGCGTCTTTAGAAGAGCGTTCTGAGCGGGATCGTTCATCCGATCCGCTTCCTCGATGATGAAGACCTTGAAGTGGCCCTCGAACGGGGAGCGCGACGCCTCGGGGATGATGACCTCGCGGATGATGTCGACCGGTATCAGAGGCCCCTCGGGTACGACGTGATGAACGTCCGGGTACCTCCCGCGCTGGATGCGCGCGCAGGAAGAGCATTCCCCGCATCCAACGCCCCGATCCACAGGGCAATTCAAGGCGGCTGCCAGGGCGACCGCTGTCGGGCGCTTGCCGGAACCGGCCGGGCCCAACAGGAGCCACGCGTGAGCGACCTCACCGGCGGCGATCTGACGCGCCAGGCCGGCCGCCGCGCGCGACGCC
Organism: Actinomycetota bacterium; assembly: GCA_013697295.1. Taxonomy (GTDB): domain Bacteria; phylum Actinomycetota; class CADDZG01; order CADDZG01; family WHSQ01; genus JACCXF01. The sequence continues at coordinate 8,476 of JACCXF010000199.1, forward strand.
TCGAGCGGATGCCAGACGCTCATTCTCGTGTCCAGATCATCAGCGGGTCGCCGGTGGCTTAGCAGCCTCTATCGGCGCCGTATCCGTAGCCGACTCGACTTGGCCGGAGGCGCGCTCGGTGAAGGTAGCTACGACCTCCTGGTGGACCTCCGCCGCTGAGCGAGACGCGTCGACCACGATGAATCGCTCCGGGAACTTCTTCGAAAGCTGTAGGTACGCTGCCGCGACGCTCTCATGGAAGTCGCGATCCTCGTTCTCGATGCGGTCGCGCTCCCCGTCCACGCGATGCATCGCGGTGTGAGGATCGACCTGCAGATAGATCACGAGATTCGGTATCAGTCCTCCCGTCGCCCAGCTACTGATCTGATAGATCTCGTCCAGGCCCAGGCCGCGGGCCATCCCCTGGTAGGCGAGAGACGAGTCCACGAAGCGGTCCGACACCACGATCTTGCCCGTTTCAAGTGCGGGCCGTATGACTTCCGCCACATGTTGAGCCCTATCGGCGGCATACAGTAACGCCTCGGTTCGAGGTTCCATCTCTGATGCCTCGTTGTCCAGCAGGAGCTTGCGGATCCGCTCACCGATCGTCGTTCCCCCCGGCTCCCTGGTGGTTACGACCTCTTCGCCGCGCGCCTCGAGCCACTTGACGAGTGCGGCCATCTGAGTGCTCTTTCCCGCACCTTCCCCACCTTCGAAAACGAGGAAATAGCCTCTGTCCCCCCACTGCACGGGCTCCTCGAAGCGGCGAGCCTTGATCGCTCGCGTCGACAGAAGTCCGCCGCCGATGACCACGAGTCCCGCCAGCAGGAGCGTCACCCGGCTACCGGGAAGCTCCATGCCCCCGAAGGTGCGCTGGCCTATCGCTCCCGCTATCAATGGGAAGAGTCCGAGGCCGACGAGCGTCCCGATCCGGATCAACGTGTAGGCCGCGCTGAAGGTCCGGCCAAGCAATTCGTCATCCGTGGTGATCTGGATCAGTGAGTAGCCGGTGGCGTACCCCACGCCCCCAAAGAACCCAAGCGCGCTCGCGATGGGGATCGCAGCGTTCAAACTGCTGGCGACCGCAAGTCCGATCAAGGCGACGCCCAACAACAAGATCGCGGCGGAGAAGAGGACGTCGCGCTTCATTCGCTTCGCTAGCTGCCCGGAGGCCAGAAGTCCGATGATCATGCCAGAGCCGAGGAAGCCGACAAGGAATCCGAAACCGGTGCGTCCGCCGCCGAGCGTCACTCTTACGAATTCAGTCCCGAGTGAGAAGACGCCCCCCGCCGCGGTGAAGGTTACGGCGATCCCAACCAACCATGGGCGAACCTGCTTGTGGTCTCGAACGAACAACAGTCCCTCAACCAGATCCCGTCTAACTTCGGAGAAGTCCAGCTTGCGCGCTCGCGTTCGAGTCGTCGGTATCGTGAGTCTAGAAACCATGAACGCGGAGAATCCGAAGGTCAGTCCGTCCACCCACAACGACAACGCCTCGGGACTGTCACCCAGCATGTCCGGGAAGAACGGCTGCTCGCCCAGAAAAGCCCCAAGGCTCGACAAGCCGACGAACGCGACGGAGGCCAGCGGCCAGGGGCCGTAGATGGCGATAAGCGATAGGGAGTTGGCATGCGTGAGTTCGGCCGGTGAAACGAAATGAGGTAGGGATGCGTCTTTCGCTGGCCCCCACACGAGCGTCAGACTCTCGAGGACGGCGGATGCCAGAAGGAAATAGGGAAGGCTCTGTACGAACGGAAGTGACACGATGATCAGCGCCCGCAGGATGTCGGCTACCACCATCGTCTTCTTCCGATCCCATCGATCCGCGAGCACTCCCGCCAGGGGACCAACCACGAACCCCGGCAACACCCGAGCGGTCATCACGTAACCAACGCCCGATGTTCCGAAATGGTCGTAGGCGAATCCCGCGATAGCCACGACGCCGATCCAGTCCCCCAGGCTCGACACAACCTGGGCGAGGAAGAACCGGCGGAAGTTCCGGTTCTTCAAGAGGTGGATGTAGCCGACCCCCTCGTTCGAGTCGGTAACGACGTGTAGATCTGTCTGGCGCGGCGCCTGCTGGATGCGGTCCCTCCCTGGATCCGTAGTGGGTCGCCTGCTCCTCATCCTAATTACCGGAGAGGGTTTGGGGCGGGGCGGTCAGGAAGTCGGGGCGGGTGACGGATCTTCGGGGGCGGCGGTCGAGGGAGTGGTCTTTCGAGGCTTCGTCTTCTTCGCGGCCTTCTTCTTAGCGGCGGTTTTCTTCCCGGTGGTCTTCTTGGCGCTCGTCTTCTTCTTCGAACTCTTCTTCTTAGAGGTCTTCTTCTTCGGATCCTTCTTGATGTAGCGGCATTTCGGGTAGTTCGAGCAGCCCACGAACGGGCCGAAACGACCTCGCCGTTCCACCAGCGGCTCGCCGCAGTCAGGGCAGATCTCGCCCGTCTCCTTGGGTGGCTCCTTCTTTATGTACTTGCAACCCGGGTAGTTCGAGCAGCCGACGAACGGCCCAAAGCGTCCCGTTTTCGCAACCAGCTCCGAGCCGCAGTTGGGGCACTCCTCACCCGTTCCTTCGGGATCGGGCAGAACGTTGCCGGCTTCGTCGAGCTGCTTCGACCACTTGCATTCCGGCCAGCCCGAACACGAAAGGAACCACAGTCCGTGCTTGCCGAACTTCTTGACCACCGGACGGCCGCAGTCCGGGCAGATCTCGTCCGTTGGCCGCTCGGGTCGACTCATCTTGTCTTTCTGCTCTTCGACGTGGGCGCTGAAGGACCCGAAGAAGTTGCTGACCATGGGGGCCATGCGCTTGTCCCCCTCGGCGATCTCGTCGAGCTCTTCCTCCATGCGGGCCGTGAACTCGACGTCGACGACCTCGGGGAAATGTGTCTCGAGTAGTTCCGTGACCACTTCGCCTCGCGGCGTCACGAACAAGCGCCTACTTTCGGCGCGGATGTACTGCCGATTTATCAGCACCTGCACCGTCGGTGCGTAGGTGGAGGGGCGACCGATGCCCAGACGCTCCATCTCGCGCACGAGAGTGGCCTCGGTATACCGAGGGGGGGGCTGGGTGAAGTGCTGCTCCGGGGTCAGTTCTTCGAGGTTGAGAACCTGGCCCTCGGACAACTCAGGCAGAAGGCCCTCGACCTCTTCCGGATCGTCATCGCCCCGCTCGAGATAGACCCTCATGTACCCGTCGAACTTAAGTACCTGACCCGTAGCGCGAAAGGTGACTCCGTTCGAGATGATGTCCACCGAGGTTGCGTCGTACACCGCTTCGGCCATCTGCGATGCGACCGTTCGTTGCCAGATCATCTCGTAAAGCCTCAGATCGTCGCCCTTGAGCTGTCCCGCGAGGTCAGACGGAGTAAGGGCGACCGAGCTGGGGCGCACCGCCTCGTGCGCCTCCTGAGCACCTTTCGACTTCGCGGTGAAGCTTCGGGGCTGGTGGTAGTTCTTGCCGAATTGCGCCTCGACCAGCCGGCCGATGTCGCCCATCGCGTCGTTCGAGAGGTTGGTCGAGTCCGTCCTCATGTAGGTGATGTGGCCGGCCTCGTAAAGCGACTGCGCGATCTTCATGGTCTTCCAGGTCGGGAGCGACAGTTTGCTCGACCCCGCCTGTTGCAAGGTGGACGTCTTGAACGGCGCGGGGGGCTTTCGGCGTCGCTCCGACTTGCGAACCTCCGCAACGGTCCAGGGGCCGGGACGTACCCGTTCCAGCACTTCGGTCGCGGAACGTTCGTTCTCAAGCGAGAACTTCTCCTTCTCACCAACGGGGTACAGGGCCAAGAAGGTGTCTCCACCCTCGGTCGCCAGCACCGCTGTCAGATCC
>JACCXF010000227.1 GCA_013697295.1 Actinomycetota bacterium
GACCTGGGAGCTCCGCCGCAACCTATCGAGCTACGACGCACTTGCCGAGCTTACGGGTGCGACGCACGTCACGCTGGACCGGCGGATCAGCCGTGCTCCCGACATGCGATGCACGATCGCCACACCGTAAGCACACGGGACAACGGGGCACGGCGAGTGCATCGGTATCGCTTCGGCGTGACGACTCCCATGGACGCCGGTCCCGCACGGCCGATCCCCGAACGGGACACTCACCGCGCTCCCGAGTCGGGACGGATGGCGGCGTCCCCAACGGCCCAAAGAGCCTCTCGGCAACCCGACGAGCTTCGAGCAGGGTAGACCGCAAGATCCGCCGGTCGAGCGCTCGCGCCGCTCAGCTCTCGATGATCCCGATGTCGACCACGAGCGTGCCCGTGGCCTGCTCGGGTGCGGCGATCTGAACGGCGAGCTCGGTGTCGGGAACTCGACAGGCGCCCCGCGCCCCGATCGGAAGTAGCGCATTGGCTCGCCGCCGCGTACGAGCAGCGCGTAGATCAGCTCCGCGCTGGAGTTGCCCCCAGCGGAAGTAGACGAGCTGCGCGCGCCGGTCGGGCGGGCCGTGTAGGACAGCCCCGTCCACCGCGGGGCATACCGCTTAGGCTGATCCTGGTCTCGCCGAGAGAACCGTCTCGACCCGCGCCGCGCCGGCGATCCATTCGGCGGCGGCGGGATCGATCCAACTTGCCAAGGTGAGCAGTTCGTTGTAGTGGACCTGGATCGGTCGGAGGATGATCGTCTCGTGGTGGGCAATGCGGTTGTGGAATGGCACGAGCGCCGACATCGTCGTCGCGATTTGTGCCCGGTCTCCGCTGCCATGTGGGAATGCCCGATGCAGGTGCGACACCCAGAGTCGGTCGTACCTCTTGTCGAAGAGCGCTCGCCAGAACCCGAACGAGAGTCCGGCGACGACGTGGCCGCGCGTGAGCCGGCGACCGTCGCGACGGATGCGACGGATCGTTTCGGCGATGCGCTGAAGCGACTCGGGCGTCAGGATGGCGGTGTCCTCGAGCCACGTGTCGCGCGGGGCAGCTCCGGCGTCTGCGGGAACGAACTGCGCGTCGATCGCGTTGCGCAGGAGCACCTCGACATGGTGCAAGGTTTCGAACAGCGCCGAGGAGATGCGAGCGTTCCAGACGTAGAGCTCGAGCGCGAGGTCGTGATTGTCGTCGGCTTCTGCCAGGTATGGTGCGAACCGTGCGTCGGTCAACCGTCGGGCGGCCTGGGCCGTCGAGATGTCCGGTGGTCCATCGCTTGCCATGGCGATAAACTACGTGGCGTATGCCCCAGGTAAGGCTCTCCCGCTCCGGCGGTGATCCCCCTGGGGCTCCGTTCGTTCCTGGGTCAGTCCCAACGTCCACCGGGCGTCCACGAGGTACGAAACGAGCGGTTACGCCCGCGAACGCCCGAACACCGGATTTTTGGCTCTGGACGGTGCTTCAAGGCCCGCTCGTTACCGCCCGTGACCAGCCGTTGCGCGGCCTGAGCCGCCTCGTAATGAGGGGTCCCCGGTTCGAATCCGGGCGTCGGCTTCGGAGAAACCCCTGCATACAAGCGGTTTGTGGATCTGTGTCCGCTCCGCTCCGCACTCTCGCCGCCCGCGGACCCGCCAACACGCGTCGTGTGCGAGCCGCGGGGTGCCTCGGAGCCGCTTCGCGTGCATAGCCCGAAGAACCGTTCTCGGGAGTAACCGCTCGGAGTCTCAGGGGGATGCCGCTTACCATGGGAAGGAAGCGCTCCTCGGACGCGCGCTGGGCCGTTGGGGACATCTCGGTAGCCGGGAAGCGATAACGCCCCCCTGTTCGGCAACGCTATCGGTCCGCGCCGACTGCGATAAGGCGCGAGGGCGTGGCCGTCGCGACTGCTTTCGACCGGTGTTTACCATGACCGGCGGCTCCCCCTTCGAGTCGAAGGGAGGAGCGCACTGCTCATCGACGGAGACACCTCCTTACACGCGAAAGGGGAAGCGAGCAACATCACAGTTGATTCCGCTGTCTATTCGATTCAATCTGGCAGCGGCCCGACGAACTCGACGCCATAGTCCGCGCTGGCCTGCTTGATCTGTGACCCTTCGATCGACTCGAGCGGCGCCAAACCGCCCGGACGCGACGCGACGGTGATCGCGCGGTAGAACTGCCCATGGTGCGGCGTCGTGAGAATGAGGTAGCGTGCCTTTTCGGACTCGACGCGGAAGCCGTGGACGGTTCCACCGGGTATGTGCGCGAACGAACCGGCCGGCGCGCGCACTCCGGGCTGATCACCGATGTAGAGCGTTATCTCACCTTCCAAGACGTAGAAGGACTCCATGTCGTCGGGGTGCCGGTGAAGCGGGACGCTTTCCCCCTGACCGGCCTGCTCATCGACGAGGCAGAAGGCTCCTCCAGTCAGCTCCCCTGTGGCAAGAAAGTATGTGGAGGTCTCACCCATCCATCGCAACTCACTCTGTCCGGGTTGGTAGAGGTATGCGCCGGTTGCATCAGGCATGGTGCCTTCCCCCCTGGTCGACGATGATGACGGCCAGCGCACCGAGCCACCAGCGCGCCTCTCCTTCTCCACTTCGAACCGCCAGTGCGTCCGTCATCGGTCCTTCCTTTCCGTCGTGTTGTCGATGTCCAGGAGCGAGATCGCGTACCGCCAAGTGCCGTCGTGTGCGCGGCGCACCACGTTGATGCCCCGTTCCGCAACGACGAGCGCCGTGTCGCGTGCCTGGAGGATCCTTCGAGGATCGGCGAGGTAGGTGAAATCGCGGTTCCACATCGCTGCGGCGAATTGTGCGATCTCCTCGCCGCGTGCCTCTCCGACTCCGCTGCCCGCGACGAGCACGGCTCCGTCCTCGAAGAGCTCGGTCAGCGCGTCGCCGTCGCGGATCACGAAGGTGTCCTCGAACAGCGTCTCGAGCTCCTCTGGTGTGCGCGCTCCTGGTCTCATGGAAGCGCCAAGCTAGCCCCAGCGGGGTCGCCTGTCTCTCCCACAAAGCTGGTATTTCGCCGCGGGGCGGGCTGCCTTACGATGACCCGATGAGCGCGTACGCCAGGGAGCGCGCGAGGGACCGGATCGCCGAGCTGGCGGGCCAGGGCCACGACCTTGTCACGTTCTGGCGCGAGTCAACCGAGGCCATCGCCGCCGCGGTCCCCTTCTACCTCACGCCTTGCTGCTTCACCATGGACCCAGCATCGCTGCTCGTCACGAGCCACTACCAGGACGGGCTTCCTGAGATCCCGAACGAATGGCTCGCGGAGGAGTACTACGAGGACGACTACAACAAGATGGCCGACGTCGCTCGTTCCGAGCGGGGGGTCGCGACGCTACACGAGGCGACCGCCGGCGACCCGAGCCGCAGCCCCCGATATCGGACAGGCATGCAGCCCTACGGCGCCGAGCAGGAGGTCCTCGCGGGCCTGCGCGCTCAGTCTGGCGACGTGTGGGGGTGCCTTGGCCTCTATCGCGAGCCTGGTCAGCCCATGTTCGACGCGGACGAGCTTGACTTCCTGCGGGAAGTGTCCACGCATCTCGCGGAGGGCGCCCGACGCGGACTGCTGATCGGTGAGGCCACCCACCCCGAGGGCCCCACGGCCCCCGGCCTGGTCGTCCTCAACGAGGACTGGAGCGTCGAGTCGGTGACGCCGGGTGTCGAGCGCTGGCTCGCGGAGCTCCCGGGCGGCGACTGGGGGAAAAGCGGCAAGCTGCCTCCCTCGATTCTGGCCGTCGCCGGTCGCGCGCTGCGAACCGCCGTAGACGCCGACTCACCGGGCGAGATCGCCTTCGCTCGGGTCCTCTCACAGTCCGGCCGATGGATCGTTCTCCACGGAGCCTCGTTGGTGACCGGCGGCCCATGCCGTATCGCGGTCATCGTCGAGCCCGCCCACCCGGCCCGCATCACACCGCTGCTTATGGCGGCCTACGGG
>JACCXF010000229.1 GCA_013697295.1 Actinomycetota bacterium
CCACACGCCATGCGTTGAAGTTAGGGATCAGGTCGACCGGATTTCCGGCACCATCCTGGATGGATCCGTTATGAAACAGGAAAGCCAGTCCGGTCGACTGAAGGATCGCCAGCACGACGGTGAGGTAACGCGTCCACTGGGTGACCTTCTTCTGCCCCGTCTCGCCTTCCTTGGACCACGCTTCCAGCTTCGGGATCACGACGGTCAATAGCTGCATGATGATCGACGAGGTGATGTACGGCATGATCCCGAGAGCGAAGATCGCCATCTGGGTGAGCGCCCCGCCCGAAAAAAGATTGATGAACTGGAATACGCCACCCGAAGCGCCCGCAGCGAATCGCTGGGCTGCATCCACATCGATACCGGGCGTCGGTACATGGGCACCGAACCGGTAGACGGCGATGATCAGCAGAGTGAACAGGATCTTCTTGCGGAGGTCCGGGACCCGGAACGCATTGACGAAAGCGCCTAGCAGGTTCATGGCTACGCCTTCTTCTCTTGCATCGGGACGATGACTTCGGCCGATCCACCGGCTGCTTCGAGCTTCGAGATGGCGGAGTCACTGAAAGCGTGAGCTTTCACTGCGATGGATGTGGACAACTCGCCCGTTCCCAACACCTTGATCAGCTTGTCCCGCTTGCGCACGATCCCTGCGGCACGGAGGTCGTCCGGGCCGACCTCCTTCAGTCCCAATCCGGCCAGCTGGCCGACATTGACCGCTCCATACCTCTTGCGGTTAGGAGGAGTGAATCCCTTGAGTTTCGGGACGCGTCGGGCCAAGGGCATCTGTCCGCCTTCGAAGAAAGCGTGCACCGTGCCTCGAGCGCGCGTGCCCTTCGTGCCACGCCCGGCCGTCTTTCCATGTCCCGACCCGTCACCGCGGCCGACCCTCTTGCGCTTCGTACGAGCGCCGTCGGGCGATCTCAGCTCATGTGGCTTCATTTCTTGATCTCCTCAACCTCCACCAGGTGTTCGACCTTGCGGATCATCCCGCGGATCACGGGAACGTCCTCATGCTCGACGGACTGACCGATACGCCGGATCCCCAGAGCCCTCATCGTGCCCTGTTGTTTGGCACCGCGGGACTGAGCCGACCGGATCTGGGTGACCCTTAGCTTCGCCATAGCCCTCGCCTCAGCTCGAAGTTCCGGTCGGCGCCGGCTGATTCAGCATGTAGCGAGGCGCGACCTCCTCGGGAGTCTTGCCGCGCTTGCGCGCTACCCCTTCGGCGGTTGACAGGCCCTTCAGCCCCTTGACCGTGGCATGGACGATATTTATGGCGTTACCCGACCCAAGTGACTTGGACAAGATGTCGCGGATGCCCGCGCATTCGACCACGGCTCGCACCGGGCCGCCTGCGATGACCCCCGTACCCGGGGATGCCGGTTTCAGCAGCACGACCGCCGCAGAGTCCTCGCCGAGTATCTCGTGCGTGATCGTTTGGCCGACCATCGGGACCCGAAAGAATGCTCCTTTGGCCTCCTCGATGCCTTTCTGGATGGCGGCAGGCACCTCGCGCGCCTTGCCGTATCCCACGCCAACCTGGCCGGCTCCGTCGCCAACGACGACGAGTGCGGTGAACGAAAATCTCCGGCCACCCTTGACCACCTTGGAGACCCGGTTGATCGAGACGACCCTCTCCTCGTACTGAGACCGGTCATCATCGCGCCCGCCTCGGCCACCACCTCTACGCATGCGTGCTCCTTCTATAGATCAAAATTCCAGACCACCCTCGCGAGCCGCATCCGCCAGCGCCTGGATGCGGCCGTGGTACATGAACCCGCCCCGGTCGAACGTCGCCCGCGTGATGCCGGCCTCCTTCGCCCGGGTCGCGACGGCCGAGCCGACGGCTTTGGCAGCCTCCTTCGGATCGTTCCCGTTGCCGTCCTTCAGGCTCGATGCCGAAGCGATGGTTCGACCTTGCAAGTCGTCGATCAGCTGCACGTAGATGTGGCGGTTGGAACGGAAGACCGCGAGCCGCGGCCGTTCGGCCGTCCCGACGACCTTCTTGCGAACGCGCAGGTGGCGGCGTTGCCTCGATCTCACTTTCGTGTGTGTCATCGTGTCCTCTTCTACCCTGCTGCCTTCGCGGCCTTACCGGCCTTACGACGGACATGCTCACCCTCGTAGCGGATGCCCTTGCCCTTGTATGGCTCGGGCTTTCGGATCGCCCTGATCTCGGCGGCCGTTTGACCCACGAGTTCCTTGTCGATGCCCTTGACGACCACGCGCGTTGGTGTCGGCACGTCGAATTCGATGCCATCGGGCGCTGCCTTGCTCACCGGGTGTGAGTACCCAACCTGTACCTCGAGGTCGTTTCCCTTCTTCGCGGCGCGATAACCAACGCCCTGGATCTCGAGGGCCTTCTCGTACCCCTGGGTCACTCCCTGGACCATGTTCGCGATGAGGCTCCGAATGAGGCCGTGAAGAGCCTTGACCTCGCGCTGCTCGGTGGTTCGGGCTACGCGGAGTTCGTCGTCCACTTGAGTGACCTCGATCTTCTCCGGCAACGGTCTGCTCAACTCGCCACGGGGGCCCCGGATGGTGACGACGCCCATGTCGAAGTGGAACTCGACATCCGAAGGGACCGGGATCGGCGCTTGACCTATTCGGGACATGATTCCGTCGCTCCTCTACCAGACATACGCCAGCACCTCGCCACCGACGCGCGATTGGCGCGCCTGCTTGTCCGTCATGACGCCCGCCGACGTGGAGATGATCGCCACTCCCAGACCACCGAGAACGCGCGGGAGCTCCGTCGCGCCCTTGTAGACCCTTCGACCCGGCTTCGAAACCCGACGGATCCCCGCGATCGCGGGCTCTCGGTCTTCCGAGTATCGGAGAACTACCTTGATCGCAGGATGCGGTCCATTCTCCTCGACCATGTAGGAGATGGCGTACCCCTCATCGACCAATATCTTGGCGATGTTCTCTTTGATCTTGGACGAGGGGATCAGAACATCCTCGTGAGCTGCATGAGCTGCATTCCGGATGCGAGACAGCATGTCGGCGATCGGATCAGTCATCGTCATGTCGCTACCAACTCGCTTTCGTGATGCCCGGGATCTCCCCGTTGTGCGCCATATCTCGGAAGCACAGCCTGCAGAGTCCGAACCTGCGGTAGACCGCTCGTGGTCGACCGCATCGGATGCAACGCGTGTACTCGCGAACCTTGAATTTGGACTTCCGATTTGCCTTTTCGCGCAGAGCTTTCTTTGCCATCTACGCCTCCACCCTTTGTTGTCTGAACGGAAACCCGAGAGCCGTCAATAGCGAGCGGCCCTCATCATCGGAGTCCGCCGTCGTGACGATGGTGATGTCCATGCCACGCGTGGCATCGATGTCGTCGTAATCAACCTCGGGGAACACCAGTTGCTCGTTCACGCCGAAGCTGTAGTTGCCGTGACCATCGAAGGACCGTGGATCGAGGCCCCGGAAGTCCCGGATACGCGGAAGCACGATCGACAGGAGCCGGTCGAGGAAGTCCCACATGCGGTCTCCCCGCATCGTGACTGCAGCGCCGATCGGCATTCCCTGCCGGATCTTGAATGTAGCTATGGACTTGCGAGCTCTCCGGATCGAGGGCTTCTGTCCCGTGATGATGGTCAGGTCTTTCACCGCCCCCTCGAGAGCCCGGGCGTCCTTCGAGGCGTCACCCACGCCCATGTTGACGATGACCTTTTCGGGCCGGGCGACCTGCATGACGTTGGTCAGGTCGCGTTCGTCCTTGAGTTGGGTCCGCAACTCGCCGAAGTAGCGCTCTTTGAGTCTTGGCGTATAGGTCGTTTCGGTTGCCATCTAGAGCTCCGTTCCACACTTCTTGCAGATCCGTGCCTTGGCGCCGGATCCATCGATCCGGTATCCGGCCCGGGTGGGACCATCCGTTGGGCAGACAAGCGCCACATTCGAGATATCGATGGCAGCCTCCTTGTGGGAGATGCCCCCCTCCTGACCGCCTCGTTGATTCATGCGGATCTTCTCGTGGCGAGTTGCCCGACTCACGCCCTCAACGATTACTTTTCGCTTGCGCGGAAGCACTTCGAGGACGCGACCCTCGGCTCCGAGATCCTTACCGGCGATTATGGCGACCTTGTCACCTTTTCTAACCCTGAGAGTCATCTACAACACCTCCGGTGCAAGAGAAACGATCCTCATGAAACGACGGTCACGTAGCTCCCGGGCTACTGGACCGAAGATGCGAGTGCCCCTCGGTTGCATCTGGTTGTCGACGATCACGACCGCGTTGTCGTCGAACCTGATGTAGGAACCGTCCACTCGCCTACGCTCCTTGGCGGTCCGGACGACCACAGCCTTCACGACTTCTGATTTCTTGACTGCCCCACCTGGTATCGCGTCCTTGACGGTGCATACGACGATGTCCCCGATACCGGCGTAACGCCGCCTGGACCCGCCCAGCACTTTGATCACCAGAACCTCACGGGCTCCGGTGTTATCCGCAACACGACATCTGCTTTCCTGCTGTATCACTTCGCCTTTTCCACCACTTCCACGATGCGCCAGCGCTTGGTCTTCGAGTACGGACGGGTTTCCGCGATCCGCACGGTGTCGCCGACTCCGGACTCGTTCGACTCGTCATGAGCCTTCAAGCGCGTTGTCCGGCGAACGATCTTCCCGTAGGTCTTGTGCTGCGCGGAATCGAGCATCTCGACCACCACAGTCTTGTCCATCACATCGGACACGACGCGGCCGAGCCGGCCCTTGCGTTTCCCTCTTGCCTCCGCGGTTTGCGTATCGCTCATCCTCTACTCGCTCCCTTTTCTGATGCCTCACCGTGCAGCGTGAGCTCTCGCTCGCGAGCTATCGTCCTGATACGTGCGACATCGCGCCGCAACTGACGCAAGCGCTGGTAGTTATCGAGCTGCCCTGTCGCGTGTTGGAAACGAAGGTTGAACAGTTCCTCCCTCGTCTCCCCCAAACGACGTTCCAATTCGTCATCCGAGAGATCTCTGATCTCAGATCCTTTGACCATCACTCCACCTCTAACGTCTGCTCGCGAGTCACGAACTTGCATTTGATGGGCAGCTTGTGAGCCGCCAATCTGATCGCTTCCTTCGCCAACGGCTCGGGCACACCGGCAAGCTCGAACATGACGCGTCCGGGGCGCACGACAGCGACCCAGAACTCCGGGTTCCCCTTGCCGGAACCCTGACGTGTTTCGGCAGGCTTCTTCGTGACGGGCTTGTCCGGAAAGATGTTGATCCAGACTTTCCCTCCACGTCTGATGTGTCGAGTCATCGCGATCCTGGCCGCCTCGATCTGTCGGTTGCTGATCCAGCCGGGCTCGATCGCCATCAGTCCGAAGTCGCCGAAGTTAACGGTGGTGCCGCCCTTGGCGCGACCCCTCATGCGACCGCGCTGTTGCTTGCGGTGCCGCACCTTTTTCGGTTGCAGCATCTCTACTTCTCCTCCTCTGGAGATGAGGGGGTCTCGGCGGTCGTCTCATCCACGCTGTCCGCAGTGACCTGCACGTCCTCCGGGACCTGTGCGGCTTCGGGTTGACCCTGCTCCGCGGCAGCTGGAGCGGCTTCTTGGTCCGCGGCCACGTCCGCTGGGGCGATCGCATCCTTCTTCGAGGTCGGTACCTTCTTCGAGGTCGGAGCTTTGAGGGTCGACGCCTTCTTGGTGGCCGGTGCTTTTTTGGTGGCCGGTGCTTTTTTGGTGGCCGGTGCCTTCGTGGCCGTCGATCTCGCCTTGCTCTCGGCCGTGTCCGACTCCGCGGCAGGTGGAGCGGCGGCCGCCCCGGCCTTGTCCGCACCCGGGCGCGACCGGCCGGCTTCCGACCGTCTCTGCCGTGCGCGTTCCTCGGCGCCTCGTCCCACGGTCTCGCCCGCGGCAAGAGCTGCCTCCCTGCGCAGTCGGGCCGTATCTCGCACCGAGGCGTAGATATCCTGGAACGGTCCGCGGTAGATCCACACCTTCACGCCGATCCGTCCGAATGTGGTCTTGGCCTCGGAGAACCCGTAGTCGATGTCGGCGCGAAGCGTATGGAGCGGCATCTGACCGTCGATGTACCACTCGCTGCGACTCATCTCGGCGCCCCCGAGACGTCCGCCGCACTGCACCCTGATGCCCTTGGCCCCGTGACGCATCGCGGTTCCGACGGCTTTCTTCATGGCGCGCCTGAATGAAACGCGACTCGCCAGCTGCTCCGCCACGCCCTGCGCGATGAGCTGAGCGTCGAGCTCTGGTTGCTTCACCTCGATGATGTTCAGGCGAACGTCCACGGGCTTGCCGTAGATCTTCGACTCCATCTGCTCGAGGTGAGACCGCAGCCGCTCCGCCTCGGATCCACGCCGACCGATGACGATCCCCGGGCGGGCCGTGTGAGCATCGATACGGACGCGCTCGCGCGTGCGCTCGATGTCGATCCTGCTTATGCCGGCATGAGGGAGCTGCCCCAGCAGGTACTGGCGGATCCTGAGGTCTGCCTCGAGATAGTCGCGGTATTGCTTCTCCGTGTACCAGCGAGACTTCCAATCCGTATAGATCCCGAGACGGAAGCCGTAGGGATGAACCTTCTGACCCATTACTCCGACTCCCCCTCTTTCTTCCTCGTAGTCTTCTTGGCCGTGGTCTTCTTGGCCGTCGTCTTCTTGGCCGTCGTCTTCTTGGCCGTCGTCTTCTTGGCCGTCGTCTTCTTAGCGGACGTCTTCTTGGCCGTTGTCTTCTTTGCCGACGTCTTCTTGGCGGTGGTCTTCTTCGTGGCCGTCTTGGAGGTCTCTCCCGGACTCGCCTCCGTCGCTACGCTCGCCCCCGAGGCTGCGCCTCGAGCTGGACCCGTGCCGGCAGTGTCCTTGCGAGTGCGGCGCGCGGCCCTACGAACCGTCCGTGCCGCAGGTAGCTCCTCCACGACATCGTCCAATCGCCCCACGACGACGGAGATGTGGCAGGTCCGCTTCCTCACGCGAGTGGCCCGGCCCATCGCCCGCGGCCTGAAGCGCCGTAGCGTCGGGCCCTCATCGACCCAGGCGCGCTGCACGATGAGTTCATCGGTAGGCAACCCGCGGTTGTGCTCGGCGTTGGCGACGGCGGACTCGAGGACCTTGGCAACGGTCACCGAAGCCCCTCGTGGCGTGAACCTCAAAACGCGGCGCGCGTCCTCGACGTGACGGCCGCGGATGAGATCGACCAACTGACGAGCCTTCGTCGACGACATCCTTATGTAGCGGGCCGTCGCGATCGCCTCCTGGGCGTCGGGCGCGATCTTGTGAGCCATCTATCTCACCCTCGTGGTGCGCTCCGCCGACCCACCGTGGGTGCGGAACGCCCGGGTGGGCGCGAACTCACCAAGTTTGTGGCCAACCATGGACTCCGTGACGTACACGGGCACGTGCTTGCGACCGTCGTGGACTGCGATCGTGTGCCCGACCATCTCGGGGATCACGGTCGATCGGCGGGACCAGGTCTTGATCACGCGCTTCTCGTTCTTCTTATTCATCTCGACCACCTTGACGAGAAGGTGGTCGTCCACGAACGGGCCCTTCTTCAGACTTCTAGGCACTAACGACCTCTCTTCTTGCCGCGCCTGCGGACGATCATGGCGTCGGATTGCTTCTTCTTGCGCGTCCTGCCTTCTTTCTTGCCCCATGGGCTCACCGGATGTCGTCCACCGGAAGATTTGCCCTCCCCGCCGCCAAGCGGGTGGTCGACCGGGTTCATCACGACGCCACGGACCGAAGGGCGCTTGCCCTTCCACCGGTTGCGCCCGGCCTTGCCGATGGAGATGAGTTCCGACTCGGCGTTCCCGACCTCGCCGACGGTCGCACGGCAATCCATAAGAACCATGCGCATCTCGCCGGAGGGCAGCCTGAGGGTTGCTCGGGTGCCTTCCTTGGCGACGAGCTGAACCGAGGATCCAGCTGAACGAGCCATCTTGCCGCCCGCCCCCGGCTTCAACTCGACGTTATGGACCACCGTACCGACGGGGATGTTCCGAAGGGGTAGAGCATTCCCCGGGCGGATGTCTGCACCCGGACCGGACTGCAGCGTGTCGCCTACCTTCACCCGGTTCGGCATGAGGACGTAACGCTTCTCGCCGTCCTTGTAATGGAGGAGGGCGATCCGTGCGTTCCGATTCGGGTCGTACTCGATGTGCGCGACCTTTGCCGGCACACCGTCCTTATTGCGCCGGAAGTCAATGACCCTGTAGCGACGCTTGTTGCCCCCGCCCTGGTGGCGCGTGGTGATCCTGCCGTAGTTGTTGCGGCCTGCTTTGTTGGGACTCGGTTCGAGAAGTGACTTCTCCGGCTCGTTCCGCGTCAACTCAGCATAGTCCGAGTGCGACTGGAACCTCCGTCCCGGTGATGTTGGCTTCGACTTGCGAATCGGCATGAGTTCCCCTTAGCCCTGCTCGAAAATCTCGATCTTGTCGCCCGGAGCGAGCTTTACGACCGCCCTCTTGGTGTCGGGGCGCTTGCCTTGCGTAAAGCGAAAACGCTTGACCTTGCCTTTGCGGTTCGCGGTATTCACCTTGAGGACCTTGACGCCCCAGATGGTTTCCACGGCCTGGCGGATCTCGGTCTTGTTGGAGTCCGGATGAACGAGAAAGGTGTACGCGTTGTTGTCGATCAACGAGTACGACTTCTCACTGACCACAGGAGCCACGATGACGTCGCGCGGGCTGTTCTTCGTCGACCGGCTCACGAAGTTGTCTCCTTCTGAGCTCCGTCAGCCAACCGGTCGAGAGCCGCCGACGTGAACACCAGGGCATCGGCAACGAGCACGTCGTAGGTCGAGAGCGCGCCGACGAGCGAGAAAGCCACTCGTTTCAGATTGCGAAACGCACGATCGACCGTTCGGGAGGCCTCGTCTTCGGGATCGAGCACGATCAGTGCTCGACCCTCGATGCCGGCCGCTGCGATGCAGGAGGCCGCGGCCCGAGTCTTTGCTTCCTCGAACCCATCCAGGATCCAGATCATGTCAGCGTTCGCCTTATCCGCAAGAGCCGAGCGGAGCGCTGCTTTCCTCATCTTCTTGTTGACGCGCACCGCGTAGTCACGCGGCTTGGGTCCGAAGGCAGATCCTCCGCCGACCCAGATCGGGCTCCGGATCGAGCCATGCCGCGCGCGCCCGGTTCCCTTCTGTCGCCACGGCTTGGCGCCTCCGCCGCGCACCTCGGACCGTCTCTTGGTCGAGGCGGTCCCGGAACGAGCTGCGGCGAGCTGGGCCGTCACGACCTGATGCATCACGGCCATCTTGATGGCCCCGCCGAAGATCTCGTCGGGCAGGTCCCGCTGTCCGCCGCTCTTGCCGGCTCCATCGATCACCTTTGCCTTCAAGGCCATCAGCTAGCCTTCCTTCCCTGGCTCCGCTGACGCAGGCGAACCGCGCTGCGCACCATCACCAGACCACCCCTCGGTCCCGGCACGGCGCCCCGTATCAACAAGAGGTTGCGCTCGGGGTCAGCCTTGATGATCTGCAGATTCAGCGTGGTCACCCTCGAGTGGCCCATGTGCCCAGCCATACGCATGCCTTTGAATACGCGCGCCGGAGTGGCGCACGCTCCGATCGATCCAGGCGAGCGGTGTTTGGCCTGGGTCCCGTGGGTTGAGGAGAGACCCTTGAAGTTGTGACGCTTCATCACCCCGGCGAAGCCCTTGCCCTTGGTGACACCGATGACGTCAACAACATCGCCACTCTCGAATACATCGGCTTTGATCTCCTGCCCAAGGACGAACTCGCCCGGCCCGTCCAGCCGAAGCTCGACGAGGTGGCGCGAGGGGTCAACGTTGGCCTTCTTGAAGTGTCCGGTCACCGGTTTGCTCGGCTTACGGGCGACCCCAAAAGCCAGCTGCACAGCGGTATAGCCGTCGGTACTCGGAGTTTTCACCTGCGCGACACGGCAGGGACCCGCCTCGACGACCGTAACGGGAACGGCATGACCGTTCTCGTCGAACACCTGAGTCATCCCGATCTTGCGACCGAGGATCCCTTTCACCTCTGCCATGGGCTTCTTTATGCCTCTCTCTACTCGTTTAGAGCTTGAGTTCGATGTCAACGCCGGCCGGTAGATCGAGCCGCTGGAGCGAATCGACCGTTTTCGGCGTTGGGTTGACGATGTCGAGCAACCTCTTGTGGGTCCGCATCTCGAAGTGCTCGCGCGAATCCTTATCCTTATGCGGCGAACGGATCACCGTGTAGATGGAACGTTCAGTTGGAAGCGGGATCGGGCCGTTGACGCTCGCGCCGGTGCGAGTCACCGTCTCGACGATCTTCTTCGCCGATTGGTCTATGACCTCGTGGTCATAGGCTTTCAGCCTGATCCGGATCTTCATTCCGCTCGCCACTGTGCTATTCGACGATCTTCGTGACTCGACCGGCGCCCACGGTGCGGCCCCCCTCACGGATGGCGAAGCGAAGACCCTCGTCCATGGCTACCGGCTGGTGCAGTTCGACGTCCATCTCGGTGTTGTCACCGGGCATGACCATCTCGGTCCCGGATGGCAGCTGCACCGAGCCGGTTACGTCCGTGGTCCGGAAGTAGAACTGAGGGCGGTAGTTGCTGAAGAACGGCGTGTGACGGCCACCTTCGTCCTTGGACAGGATGTACACCTGAGCCTTGAACTTCGTGTGCGGCGTGACGCTGCCGGGCTTTGCGAGAACCTGACCCCGGCGCACGTCTTCCTTCTTGGTGCCTCGGAGCAGGATGCCGGCGTTGTCCCCGGCCTGCGCCTCGTCGAGCATCTTGCGGAACATCTCGATCCCGGTCACCACCGTCTTCGAGGTCTGCGGCTCGATCCCGACGATCTCGATCTCCTCGCCTACCTTGAGCATTCCCTGCTCGACCCTTCCGGTGACTACCGTCCCTCGACCCGTGATCGTGAAGACGTCCTCGATCGGCATCAGGAATGGCTTCGCCGTGTCGCGCTCGGGCTCGGGGATGTACTCATCGACGTTCTTCATCAGCTCGATGATCTGACTCGCCGCCTCCTCGTCGCCGTCCAGCGCCTTGAGCGCCGAGACGCGCGCCACGGGGACGTCGTCGCCGGGGAACTCGTACTCGCTGAGGAGCTCCCGCACCTCGAGCTCGACGAGATCGAGGAGCTCGGGGTCATCGACCATGTCGACCTTGTTAAGCGCCACGACGATGTAGGGAACGTTCACCTGACGAGCGAGTAGCACGTGCTCGCGCGTCTGGGGCATCGGACCGTCCGCCGCAGACACGACGAGGATCGCCCCGTCTACCTGGGCGGCGCCCGTGATCATGTTCTTGATGTAGTCGGCGTGGCCCGGCATGTCGACGTGGGCGTAGTGCCGGTTCTCCGTCTCGTATTCGATATGCGAGATGGCGATCGTGATGCCGCGCTCTTTCTCCTCGGGGGCGTTGTCGATCTCCTCGAAGGATGAGAACGTGACTTCCGGGTTGCTGTCGGACAGAACCTTGGTGATTGCTGCTGTCAGCGTTGTCTTCCCATGGTCGATGTGACCCATGGTTCCGATGTTTACGTGCGGCTTGTTCCGCTCGAACTTCTTCTTTGCCATCGCCTCTCCTTCTCCTACTTGTCGACCGGTTCGCCACGAACCGCTGCAACAACGTCCTCTGCAATTGACTTGGGTGTTTCCTGATAAGAGTTGAACTGCATCGTGTAGGTCGCGCGACCTTGCGTGCGGCTGCGGAGCTCGGTTGCGTACCCGAACATCTCGGCGAGGGGAACCTGCGCGCGAACGATCCGGTCCGTACCACGTTGATCCATCTTCTCGATGCGCCCGCGGCGACCAGACAGGTCCCCGATCACATCGCCCATGTACTCCTCGGGCGTAACCACCTCGACGTCGAAGATCGGTTCGAGCAGAGCGGGTCCGGCCTTCCTGACCGCGTCCTTGAAGCCCATCGATCCTGCGATCTTGAACGCCATCTCCGACGAGTCGACATCGTGATACGAGCCATCGGTCAGCGTGACGCGCACATCCACCACCGGATACCCGGCCAACACACCTGTAGCCATTGCCTCCTGGACCCCGTGGTCCACCGCCGGGATGTATTCCGTCGGAATCCGACCGCCGGTGATCTTGTTGATGAACTCGTAACCCCCGCCCGGGCCCGTGGGCTCGAGGCTGAGCACGACGTGCGCGTACTGACCTTTACCACCCGTCTGCTTGACGTACCGGGTCTCGGCCTTCGCGATGGAGTCGCGGATAGTCTCGCGATAAGCGACCTGCGGTTTGCCGACATTGGCCCCAACCTTGAACTCACGCAAGAGGCGGTCGACCAGCACCTCGAGGTGAAGCTCACCCATCCCGGAAATGATCGTCTGACCGGTGTCCTCGTCCGTGTGAACGCGGAAAGTTGGGTCCTCTTCCGACAGCTTCTGGAGTCCGTTGCCCAGCTTGTCGGAGTCCACCTTGGACTTCGGCTCGATCGCCACATCGATCACGGGAGTTGGAAAGACCATCTCTTCGAGAAGCACCGGATTCGTCGGGTCGCACAACGTGTCCCCGGTCAAGGTCTGCTTGAGACCCACGACCGCAACGATGTCGCCGGTGAATACGACGTCCTTATCCTCACGATGGTTAGCGTGCATCTGAAGGATCCGGCCGATTCGTTCTTTACGATCCCGCGCCGAGTTGGTCACGGCGGCGCCGCTCTTCAACGTGCCGGAATAGACCCTGAGATAGGTGAGACGGCCGACGTAGGGATCGCTCATGATCTTGAAGGCCAGGGCCGCGAACGGTTCATTGTCCTTGGGCGCCCGCTCTGCGGGCTCGCCCGTGATCGGGTGATGTCCCTCGTATGGCGGGAGGTCGCTTGGGCTCGGGAGATACCAGCAGATGGCGTCTAAAAGCGGCTGCACTGCCTTGTTCTTGAATGCCGTACCGCAGAAGACTGCCGTGATCTGGTTCTCGAGAGTCGCCCGGCGGATCGCCTTGCGGAGGGCGTCCACGTCGGGGTCGTCCTCGGCGACGTAGGACTCCATGATGTTCTCGTCGTAGTCCGCGAGGGCCTCGATCAGATCGTGCCGATACTGGTCGGCTTGTTCCTTGAGGTCGTCCGGGATAGGCCGGTCTTCCCATTCCTCGCCCATCCCCTCGGAGGGCCAGTAGTGGGCGACCATCGTGACCAGATCGACCACGCCATGGAAGTCGTCCTCTTTACCGATCGGGAGCTGAAGGACGACCGGCCTCGTGTTGAGACGATCCCGGATCATGTCGACGGTGCGGAAGAAGTCCGCGCCGATCCGGTCCATCTTGTTCACGAAACACATACGCGGGACCTCGTACCGATCGGCCTGGCGCCACACCGTTTCTGACTGCGGCTCGACCCCCGCCACCGCATCGAACACGGCGACTGCACCGTCCAGAACCCGCAAGCTTCGCTCGACCTCGACTGTGAAGTCGACGTGCCCGGGAGTATCGATGATGTTGATCCAGTAGCCCTTCCAGTGGGCGGTGGTGGCCGCGGAGGTGATCGTGATGCCGCGTTCCTGCTCCTGCACCATCCAATCCATCACCGCAGCGCCCTCGTGGACCTCGCCGATCTTGTAGGTGCGGCCCGTGTAGTAGAGGATGCGCTCGGTGGTCGTGGTCTTGCCCGCGTCGATGTGGGCCATGATCCCGATATTGCGAGTCCGGTTGAGCGGATACTCGCGCGTGATAGGCCCGCCGCTCTTTACCTCACGGAGCTGCGGACGATCCTGTTGTTTCTGCTTCTCTGCTGCTTCAGCCATCTCTCTCCTCGGCCAACGTCCCAGGACATCGCTTCGTCAAGGACGCCATCACCATCTGTAGTGCGCGAAAGCCTTGTTCGCCTCGGCCATCTTGTGCATGTCCTCACGCCGCTTCACCGCGCCACCGGTGCCGCCGGAGGCATCGAGTACCTCGGCCGCGAGCCGATCGGCCATGCTGCGCTCTCTGCGGCTACGCGAGAACGTCACCAACCACCGGATAGCCAGGGTGGTCCCCCGGCGGGAGATCACCTCTACGGGCACCTGGTAGGTGGCTCCTCCAACGCGTCGCGAGCGAACCTCGAGCAGCGGTTTGATGTTGTCGACCGCTTTCTTGAGGATCGGGAGCGGGTCTCGGCCCGTTTTTTCTGCGACCTTGGCCAGCGCCTCGTACACGACCCTGTCAGACAAGCCCTTTTTCCCGCGCGTCATGATCCGGTTCTGTACCTGAGTCACCAGAGTGGAGTTGTAAACGGGGTCAGGGATGAGCTCGCGACGGGGAGCGGGTCCTTTACGAGGCATCAGGCGCCGCCTTTCTTGGCGCCGTACTTCGACCGCGATTTGGTTCGGTCTCGCACTCCTGCGGTGTCCAGGGCGGCGCGCACGATCTTGTAGCGCACGCCCGGAAGGTCCTTCACACGACCCCCGCGCACGAGAACGATGGAGTGCTCCTGAAGGTTGTGGCCGATGCCTGGGATGTACGCGGTGATCTCGATTCCCGAGGTGAGGCGGACGCGAGCGACCTTGCGGAGCGCGGAGTTCGGTTTCTTGGGCGTGTTCGTGTACACGCGAGTGCAAACCCCGCGGCGCTGTGGCGACCCCTTGAGGGCCGGCGACTTCGATTTTTCCTTCTTCGTCTCACGTCCTTGACGGACGAGTTGCTGAATGGTCGGCAACCTGTTCCTTTCCAACGCAACCGATCCACGCTCCCGGGCCCGTTCGCCCGGATGCCTCACCTCTATGGACCTCACGGCGCCCGCGTACACCTCGCCTCGAGGCCTTTTGTGCGTCACGATCCGAGAGATAGGGGCCGGGCGCCCACGGCGGGCAGCCTCGGATGTCCTCTCGACGACGCTTACGTGCGTCCGGCGATGAACCCAACCTCGACGGTTCCCCGTGAGGGCCTGTCGAAGCTCACCGGACTCGGGTTTGCTCCCAGTCCTTCAAACGTCTACCAACACGTCTGGGACGCGCGGAGCGTCCCCGCAAGGGGACGACCGCCAAGGATAGGTGAGGCGCCCGGTTAGGTCAACCGGGCGCCTCCCCGACACCTTGCTTACTCGGCTGCTTGAGAGACCTCTTCGGCCTCGTCGGTCGAAGCTCCGTTTCCGGTGCCATCCGGTACCGCCTTCAAGCCCGATCCGGGCGAGCCGAACAGCTCGCGCGCGGCGGAGGCCGCATCGTCCTCGTCGACGCTCCGGGGCGGCAAGCCGAACATGGCCCGAGCTTCCTCATCGCTCATCGCACCCTTGCCGGTCGCCTCCACACGAGTGGAACGGTAGCGGGTCATCCCCGTACCGGCCGGGATCAGCTTGCCGATGATGACGTTCTCCTTCAGGCCCAGGAGCGGATCGGACTTGCCCCTGATGGCGGCCTCAGTGAGGACCCTGGTGGTTTCCTGGAATGAGGCCGCCGACAACCACGACTCGGTGGCGAGCGACGCCTTGGTGATTCCCATCAGCACCGGGCGTGCCGTAGCGGCCTCGCCGCCGTTCGACACCACGGTCTCGTTCGACTCGGCGAACACCCGTGCGTCGACCAGCTCGCCGGGAAGGAACTCGGTCTCGCCCGGCTCGACCACGGTGACCTTGCGAAGCATCTGTCGGACGATGACCTCGATGTGCTTGTCGTGGATCGGGACTCCCTGGCTCCGGTAGACGCTCTGGACCTCGGCCACGAGGTAGTTCTGCACCTCGCGCTGGCCCATGACGTCGAGGATCTCGTCGGGGTCCTTCGAACCCTCGGTGAGAGCGTCCCCGGCCTGCACGTCGACGCCGTTCTTCACTCGCAGGCGGGCGTGGCGCGGGACCTTGTAAGGGATCGGCTCGCTGCCGTCATCCGGGATCAATTCGATCACCCGGGTGCGCTCGTCCTCCTGGATCTCGACCCGGCCCGAAGCCTTCGCGATCTCGGCCTTCCCCTTAGGGGTTCGGGCCTCGAACAGCTCGACCACACGGGGTAGACCGTGCGTGATGTCCTCACCGGCAACACCACCTGTGTGGAAGGTACGCATCGTCAGCTGGGTTCCCGGCTCGCCGATCGACTGGGCGGCGATGATCCCGACCGCCTCTCCTAGCTCGATCAACCTGCCGGTCGCCATCGATGCTCCGTAGCACTTCTGGCAGACGCCATGGCGAGCGTCGCACGTGAGTGCCGAACGCGCCCTGACCTCTTCGACATCCGCTTCGAGGATCGCGTCGCGAACTTCGGGGGTGACGAGATCGCCACTCGCAGCGACCATCGTCCCGTCGGGCGCGATGGCATCTTCCAGGAGGGCTCGGCCGAGAAGCTTCTGCTTGAGGAAGGGACGCTGCTCCTCGATGTTCAGGGTGACGCCGCGATCGGTCCCACAATCCTCTATCCGGATGAGGACCTCCTGCGAGACGTCGACCAGACGACGGGTGAGGTAGCCGGAGTCGGCTGTCCTCAGAGCGGTGTCGGCCAGACCCTTTCGGGCACCGTGCGTCGAGATGAAGTACTCGAGCACCGTCAGACCCTCGCGGAAGTTAGCTCGGATCGGACGGGGGATGATCTCGCCTCGTGGGTTGGCGACGAGTCCACGCATACCTGCGATCTGACGCAGCTGCATGATGTTTCCTCGAGCCCCCGAGTTGGCCATCATCCAGATGGGGTTGAGTTCGTCGAAACCCGCCTCCATCGCGTCACGGACGCGGTCGGTGGCCTCGGTCCACACCTCGATGAGCTCCTGACGCCGCTCTTCCTCGGTGATGACGCCGCGCCGGTACTGGGTCTCGATCTTCTCGGCTCGCTTCTCGTGCTCCGCCAAGATCTTCGGCTTCTCAGCCGGCGTCGTCACGTCATCGAGCCCGATCGTCACGCCGGACTTGGTCGCGTACATGAAGCCGGTCGCCTTGAGTGCGTCGAGGATCTCTGCGAGGTCCTTCTTGTCGAAGATCCGCGCGCACCGATCGACCAGCGCCGACAGTTCCTTCTTCTTGATGGTGGAGTCCTGAAACGGGAACTCCTCCGGGAACGCCCGGTTCAGGATCACGCGGCCCGCCGTCGTCTCCTTGAGACGACCCGGGTTGGCGTCGTACTCCTCCTGGGGCTCTTCTTCGAAGCGCTTCAGTCCACGCACCTTCACGCGAGCGTGGATGCCCACCACTTTGGCGTCATATGCCTTAAAGAGCTCGTCCGCCGAGGAGAACACGCGCCCCTCGCCGTCCTCGCCGTCCTTCGCGACGGTGAGGTAATAGGCGCCGATGATGATGTCCTGCGTCGGAGCGACGATGGGGTCACCGTGCGCCGGCGACAGCACATTGTGTGCAGACAGCATGAGGATGCGCGCCTCGGCCTGCGCTTCCGCAGACAACGGGACGTGCACGGCCATCTGATCACCGTCGAAGTCGGCGTTGAACGCAACACACACGAGCGGATGGATCTGGATCGCCTTGCCCTCGACGAGGATCGGCTCGAAAGCCTGGATGCCGAGACGGTGAAGCGTCGGCGCGCGGTTCAACAGAACCGGATGCTCGTGGATGATCTCCTCGAGCACATCCCAAACGTGGGGGCGGCTTCTCTCGACCATGCGTTTCGCGCTCTTGATGTTCTGTGCGTGACCCAGATCCACCAGCCGCTTCATGACGAACGGCTTGAAGAGCTCGAGGGCCATCTGCTTCGGAAGTCCGCACTGGTGCAGCTTCAACTTGGGCCCGGAGACGATCACGGATCGTCCGGAGTAGTCCACGCGCTTCCCGAGCAGGTTCTGACGGAAACGCCCCTGCTTGCCCTTGAGCATGTCAGAGAGCGACTTGAGGGCCCGGTTGCCCGGCCCGGTCACGGGGCGTCCACGACGACCGTTATCGAACAAAGCGTCGACGGCCTCCTGGAGCATGCGCTTCTCGTTGTTGACGATGATCTCGGGGGCGCCGAGGTCCAGCAACCTCTTTAGGCGGTTGTTCCGGTTGATCACGCGCCTGTAAAGATCGTTGAGGTCACTCGTTGCGAAGCGTCCACCGTCTAGTTGCACCATCGGACGAAGGTCCGGCGGGATCACCGGAACGCAATCGAGGACCATGCCCATCGGCGAGTTCTTCTTCGTGGTGTCCGAGAACGGGGCGACGACCTTCAGTCGCTTGATCGCGCGCTGGCGCTTCTGGCCCTTGGCGTTCTTGATCTGATCACGGAGGAATTCCTCCTCGGCCTTCAGGTCGAGGCCGGCGAGCAGGTCCTGGATCGACTCGGCCCCCATGCCTCCCCGGAAGTAATCACCGTAGCGATCCTTTAGCTCTCGCCAGATGATCTCGTTCTCCTCGATGTACTTCACGCCGAGGTTCTGGAAGGTCTCGAAAGTCATCTTGAGCTCTTCGATCTTCCGAGCCGCACGCTCGCGCACTTCCTTCTGCTGCCGCTCCGACTGGTTCCGCGCTGCGGTCTTCTCGGATGAGCGAGCCTTGCGACCCTCCATCTCGGCGAGGCGACCCTCCGTCTCCTTGAGGATCTCCTCGAGGCGACGATCTCGATCGGTCTCGAACTGAGCGACCTCGCGCCCCACTTCCTCCTCCAACCGGGGGAGGTCCTTGTGCCGCTTCGTCTCGTCCACGTTCGTCACGATCGACGCCGCGAAATAGATGACCTTCTCGAGGTTCTTCGGAGCGATGTCCAGCAGATACCCCAGTCGGGACGGGACGCCCTTGAAATACCAGATGTGCGTCACCGGAGCCGCTAGTTCGATGTGACCCATGCGCTCGCGTCGCACCTTGGCGCGGGTTACCTCGACCCCACAGCGCTCGCAGATTATGCCCTTGAAGCGAACGCGCTTGTACTTACCGCAGTAGCACTCCCAGTCCTTGGTGGGGCCGAAGATCTTCTCGCAGAAGAGACCATCCTTCTCCGGCTTCAGCGTTCGGTAGTTGATCGTCTCCGGCTTCTTGACCTCGCCATTCGACCAGGTTCGGATCTGATCCCCGGTTGCGAGGCCGATCCGTAGTTCGTCAAAATAGTTCACGTCGAGCATGTGTGACTAAACCTCCTCAACGCTGGATGGCTCACGGCGGGACAGATCGATACCGAGTTCCTCCGCCGTGCGGAAGATGTCCTCGTCGATCTCCTTCATCTCGATCTCTTCGCCTTCGGCCGAGAGAACCTCGACGTTCAAGCACAGGGACTGCATCTCTTTGATCAGAACCTTGAAGGACTCGGGGATCCCCGGCTCGGGGATGTTCTCGCCCTTGACGATGGCCTCGTAGACCTTCACGCGGCCCAACACGTCGTCCGACTTGATCGTCAACAGCTCCTGCAGGCAGTAGGCGGAGCCGTACGCTTCCAGCGCCCACACCTCCATCTCACCGAAGCGCTGACCTCCGAACTGAGCCTTACCCCCGAGCGGCTGCTGCGTGATCATCGAGTAAGGACCGGTCGAGCGAGCGTGGATCTTGTCGTCGACCATGTGACTCAGCTTCAGGATGTACATGTAGCCGACGGTGATGTCGTTGTCGTAGGGCTCACCGCTACGGCCGTCGAACAGCGGCGCCTTACCGACCGAGTTCACCAAGGGGTACTCGGTCTTGCGCTTCGAGACGGTGTCGAGAGCATCGAGGATCTCATTCTCGCGCGCGCCGTCGAACACGGGCGTCGACACCCAGGTGGGCTCCGCCGTCGGCCATGCGCCGGTCGCACGCTCGATGTCGGCTCCGTCTTCCCATCGTTGCTTCGCAGCCCATCCGAGGTGCGCCTCGAGCACCTGCCCGAGGTTCATTCGGGACGGGACACCGAGTGGGTTGAGGATGACATCAACGGGGGTTCCGTCCGCCAGGAACGGCATGTCCTGCTCGGGAAGGATCTTGGAGATAACGCCCTTGTTCCCGTGGCGTCCGGCGAGCTTGTCGCCCTCGGAGATCTTTCGCTTTTGGGCCACGAATACGCGCACCATCTCATTGACTCCCGGCGACAGCTCATCACCGTTATCGCGTGAGAATTCGTGAACGCCGATGACTTTGCCGTCCTCGCCGTGAGGCATCTTTAGCGAGGTGTCCCGGACCTCGCGCGCCTTCTCGCCGAAGATCGCGCGCAGGAGCCGCTCCTCGGGAGTGAGCTCGGTCTCTCCCTTCGGAGTCACCTTGCCGACGAGAACATCGCCGGGGCCGACGTCCGCTCCGATGCGGATGATGCCGCGCTCGTCGAGATCCGCGAGGACCTCCTCGGAGACGTTCGGGATGTCACGGGTGATCTCCTCGGGACCCAACTTGGTGTCGCGAGCATCGATCTCGTACTCCTCGATGTGGATCGACGTCAGGACGTCGTCCTTCACCAATCGTTCCGAGACGATGATGGCGTCCTCGAAGTTGTAGCCCTCGAAGCTCATGAAGGCCACGAGAGCATTGGCGCCGAGTGCGAGCTCGGCCTGATCGGTCGAGGAACCATCCGCCAGCGAGTCGCCCTTCTTGACCTTCTGACCCTCTCGTACGAGGGGACGCTGGTTGATGCAGGTTGACTGGTTCGAACGACGGAACTTGTCGAGCTTGTGAACCGTGCGCTCGGTGCCCGAGGCCACCACGATCTGGTGTGCGGAGACTTCTTCGATCGTTCCGCTTTGCTCGGAGATGATCACGTCACCCGCGTCGACCGCGGCTCGGAGCTCGAGCCCGGTCCCCACGATCGGAGCGGTCGGGCGCATCAAGGGAACCGCCTGACGCTGCATGTTGGCTCCCATGAGGGCCCGGTTCGCATCGTCGTGCTCGAGGAACGGGATGCACGCAGCGGACACCGAGACGATCTGCTTCGGAGACACGTCCATGTAGTCGACCTCGGATGCCTCGACGTAGTCGATCTCGTTGTGCCGGGCGCGGACGAGGACCTTGTCCTCGACGTAATTGCCGTTGCCATCGAGCTCGGCGTTCGCCTGAGCGATGACCGCGCGGTCCTCTTCATCCGCAGTCAGGTAGTCGACCTTGTTGGAGACCTTGCCCTTGTCCACGCGGCGGTATGGCGTCTCGATGAAGCCGTAACGGTTGAGTCGTGCGTAAGTGGAGAGCGAAGCGATCAGGCCGATGTTCGGCCCCTCAGGCGTCTCGATCGGACACATGCGCCCGTAGTGACTGGGGTGTACGTCCCTGACCTCGAAGCCGGCACGCTCGCGCGACAGGCCGCCGGGGCCAAGGGCCGAGAGGCGGCGTCGATGAGTAAGTCCGGCGAGCGGGTTGGTCTGATCCATGAACTGGCTGAGCTGGCTCGACCCGAAGAACTCTTTGATCGACGCGACGACGGGTCGGATGTTGATCAAGGTCTGGGGCGTGATCGCCTCGACGTCCTGCGTGGTCATGCGCTCCTTGACGACACGTTCCATGCGGGAGAGTCCCACGCGGATCTGGTTCTGCAGGAGCTCGCCCACCGGCCGCACCCGGCGATTGCCGAAGTGATCGATGTCGTCGGTCCCGTAGTCGGGGTCACCGGCGTGAAGCCTGACCAGATACCGGATCGTCTCGAGGATGTCCTCCTGACGAAGGACGGTCCCCATCTCTTTGATGTTCTTCTCGTCGTACTTGAAGCCGAGCTTCTTGTTGGCCTTGTAACGACCGACCTTGGCCAGGTCGTAGCGCTTGCCGTTGAAGAACAGGTTGTCGAGGAGGTTCCTGGCGCTCTCCACCGTCGGAGGCTCGCCGGGACGTAGCTTTCGGTAGACGTCCATCAGAGCCTCTTCCTGAGTCTCGATGGGGTCCTTCTCGAGGGTCAGGGCGATGGACTCGGCGCCATCGAACAGGTCGAGGATCTCCTGGTCGTTGCCGAAGCCGAGAGCCTTGAGGAACACCGTGACGTACTGGCGACGCTTACGGTCCACACGAACGCCGACCGTGTCGCGCTTATCGGTCTCGAACTCGAGCCATGCTCCGCGCGCCGGGATGACCTTGCAGGCGAAGATGTCCTTATCCGAGGTCTTGTCGATCTTGCGGTCGAAGTAAACGCCGGGAGAGCGAACGAGCTGCGAGACGACGACGCGCTCGGTTCCATTGATGATGAAGGTGCCCTTGTCGGTCATCATCGGGAAGTCACCCATGAAGACCGTCTGCTCCTTGATCTCGCCCGTCTCCTTGTTGATGAAGGCGGCGGTCACGAACAGCGGGCGAGAGAAGTCGAGATCCTTCTCCTTGCACTCGTCCTCATCGAACTTCGGGTCCTTGAAGTCGTGGGTGATGAACTGGAGCGCGAGGTTGCCGGTGAAGTCCTCGATTGGCGAGATGTCCGACAGAGTCTCGACGAGACCCTCTTTGAGGAACCACTCGAAAGACTCTCGCTGAACGGATATGAGGTTCGGAGGGGGAAGGGGTTCTGGAAGTTTTGCGAAGGTACGGCGGTCGCGCAGGGCGTTAGACGACAAGCGATCCTCCTCGGCTTGTTGCAGGACGGCGATCAGATCCGAACCCGAAAGGGGGGCCGTCGAACTCCCTCTCGAGGTCGTCTCCACCCGGAACCACCTGGACGGTTCTTAGCCGCGCGACAGGTCGTATCGAACGGGTGGAGGTGGGGCACAGCAGCAAGCCAGTATAGGCGGCAGCCCATACTGGCGTCAAGCCGATGCTTGATGCGTTCGTATAGATACTCCTTGGAGCCAGCTAAGGACACTCTAGACCCGGGGGCCCAGAGTGGTCAACAGCCGTCCCGTCGATCCATTCCCGATGGGCCCGGCGCGTCGGGGGCGGACCCCGTAGAGCCCGCCCCCCGAAGCCACAGAGACCTACTTGAGGTCGACGTTGGCGCCGGCTCCCTCGAGCTTGGCCTTGGCCTCGTCGGCCTGTTCCTTGGTCACCTTCTCGAGAACCGCCTTCGGGGCCGAGTCCACGAGGTCCTTGGCCTCCTTCAGCCCGAGGCTCGTGAGCGCCCGGACCTCCTTGATGACCTGGATCTTCTTGTCGCCTGCGGAATTGAGGACGACGTCGAACTCGTCCTTCTCCTCGGCGGCCTCTGCGCCGGCGTCGGCGCCTCCGGGAGCTGCCATCGCTACCGGAGCGGCGGCGGTCACCCCGAACTTTTCCTCGAAGCCCTTTACGAACTCGGACAGCTCGAGAACCGTCCAGTTCCCGATCGCGTCGAGCACATCGTCCTGCGACAACGTTTTGCTTGCCATCTACTCCTCCTCGCCTGTCTCAGAGTCTTCGTCATTCGATCCTTCGCTCGCTTCTGGTGGTGTCTCTTTCGGTGCCGGGCCGACATCGGGGCTCTCGATCGTCTCCTCGTCGACGGGCGGGGCCTCGGCAGTGGCTTCGTCCACGGCTTCCGCTCCGGCCTCCGCGGTGGGAGTTGTCTCGGCGGTGGGAGCTGCCTCGGCTCCGCTCCCGCTCGCGTCGCCCCCATCCGCAGCCGCCGGTTGCTCGCCCGGGCCCTTCTGCTCGACGACCTGTGCCAGCATCGAGCCCAGATCCCTCAACAGGGCGCTGATCACGTTGGCGGTCTGCTGCAGCGGCGAGTTCATCATCATGGCGATCTTCGTCAACTGAACCTCGCGTGGTTCGAGCGCAGCCAGCTCGCGCGCCTGCTCCGCATCGATGATGCGGCCGCTGAGGACACCGCCCTTGATCTGCAGCACCGGGAACTTCTTCGAGGCCTCGTCCAGCGCCTTCGCCGCAGCGGCCGCGTCTCCCTTGATGAATGCGATGGCCGTCGGTCCCTCGAGCATGCCCACCAGGTCCTGGAGGCCGACTTCTCGCACGGCGATGCGCGCGAGTGTGTTCTTCAGCACCTTGTAGTCGGCCTCCACCTCGCGCAAGGCGATCCGAAGTTCGGCCATGTCCGTGACGCTCAGCCCGCGGTACTCCGTCAGCAGGGCCGCGTCGGAGTCGGAGAACCGGCTGGCGATGTCGCTGACAGCCTCCACCTTCTCGGGTCTTGCCATGTCCACCGCTCCCATCCTCGAGACACAAAAAAAGCGGTCGCCCGGAGGCAACCGCACGCATGAGCAACAGCAGTGCGTCCACCTGCGCCGGCTGATTAAGGAGCGTGCTCCCCCGGCGGTCTAGGGCAACCCGTGCACGATAACAGAGGCCGAACGCCAGGCGTCCAGCTCCACCGGGGTCAGGCGTCCGCGTTCTCCAGCGACTCGATGTCTTTCACCTTGGTGGGGTCGATCCGGATCCCGGGCCCCATCGTGGTAGCCAGTGTGACGCTCTTGAGGTAGCGACCCTTAGATGCGGCCGGCTTCGCGCGCATCACTTCGTCCACCACGGTGGCGTAGTTCTCGACCAGGTCCTGCTCCTCGAACGACTTCTTCCCGATGACCAGGTGGAGATTCCCGTGGCGATCCGTCCGGTATTCGACCAGGCCCCCCTTGAGGTCGCTCACGGCCTTGGCGACGTCATCGGTCACGGTTCCCGACTTGGGGTTGGGCATGAGACCGCGCGGACCGAGCACGCGACCGAGCTTTCCGACGACCGGCATCATGTCGGGCGTGGCTACGGCCGCATCGAAGTCGAGCCAGCCACCGCTGATGCGCTCGGCGAGATCGTCGTCGCCCACTACATCGGCCCCCGCGTCTCGGGCCTGCTTCGCCTTCTCGCCCTTGGCGAACGCTGCGACTCGAACGGTCTTGCCCGTTCCCTTGGGAAGCGAGACCGCTCCCCGGACCATCTGGTCGGCCTTGCGAGGGTCCACCCCAAGGCGCATGGTCAGCTCGACCGTCTCGTCGAACTTGGACGCAGGCAAACCCTTGAGGATCTTGATCGCCTCACCTGCGGGGTACAGGCGATCTCGGTCTACTGACTTCAGGGATTCAGTGAATCTCTTGCCGGGCATGCTTCCTCCTCTGTGGTCCACGGCGAGCAGAGCTCGCCTCCCACGGTGTTCCGGTTCCTATCTGACGGTGATGCCCATGCTGCGGGCAGTGCCCTCGATGATCTTCATCGCCGCGTCTACGTCGTTGGCGTTCAGATCGGGCATCTTGGTTTCGGCGATCTCTCGTACGTCGGCCCGTGTCACGGTCCCGACCTTGTCCCGGTTCGGCTCCGCGGAGCCCTTGATGACCTTGGCCCTCTGCTTCAACAGAACCGCCGCAGGCGGCGTCTTCGTGACGAACGTGAACGAGCGGTCCTCGTAAACGGTGATCTCGACCGGCACGATCGTCCCCGTGTTCTGCTGCGTCTCCGCGTTGTATTGCTTGCAGAACTCCATGATGTTGATGCCGGCCTGACCGAGCGCCGGACCGACCGGGGGAGCCGGGGTCGCCTGGCCCCCCGGGATCTGCAACTTGAGTACCTGGAGCACCTTTCTCCGGCGCCCGCCACCAGTGGCCATACTTTGTTTCTCCTCGTCTCTAGAGCTTGGCTACCTGGTCGAACCCGAGCTCGACCGGGGTCTCTCGACCGAAGATGTTGACCAGAACCTTAAGCTTCGACTGGTCGACGTTGATCTCGGAGATGGTGCCCGTGAAGTTCGCGAACGGTCCCGACGTGACCCGTACGCTCTCCTGCTCCTCGAACTCGAGCCGGGGCTTGAGCTTCTTCTTGTCTTCGGGCTTGACCTGCAGGATGCGGTCGACCTCTTTCTCGGAGAGATGCGTCGGCTTCGCGCCCGACCCTACGAATCCGGTGACCCCCGGAGTGTTGCGCACGACGTACCAGGAGTCATCGTCGAGGTACATGCGACACAGCAGGTAACCCGGGAACACCTTCTTCTGAACGACCTGCTTCTTGCCCTGTTTGATCTCCATAACGTCTTCCATGGGGATCACGACCTCGAAGATCCGGTCCTCGACGTTCATCGACGAGATCCGGGACTCGAGATTCGTCTTCACGCGGTTCTCGTACCCTGCGTAGGTGTGGATCACGTAGTAGTCGCCCGGGCGCTCGTTCGGAGGGATGGAGCCTTCATCTAACTCGAAGGGCTCCTCGGCCTCGTCGGCTTCCGCCTCAGGAGTCGTCGTGGCGCCTGGGCCGGGCTCGGCTGCCGGAGCTTCGTCGCCGGCCTCCGCCTCGGCCGGTGCGTCCTCGGTTATCGCGGCCGCCTCGGTTTCCACCGGTGCGTCGTCGGTTGTCGCAGCCGCCTCGGTTTCCGCCGGCGCCACGTTCTCGTCCACGGAGGGGGCTTCATCCGGGGACGGAGCAGAGCTCTCTGCGACCGCCGACTGATCGTTCTCGTTCTCGGGGGCGGCGTCCGTATCGGTGAGCGGGGCGTCGACCGCGGGGATCACGTCGGCCTCGGAAGCGGCCTCTTCCGCGATCGTCGAAGCGTCGGCCCGGCCCGTGCCGGCCGCGTCCGCAGCCTGATGCTCTTGGTCTTCCGTATGGGTTTCGCTCATACCTCTCGGATCCTTCCGTGGAGGGTGCTCATGTCGAGTCGACCCCGAACAGGGCCAGGACGGCTTTGGTGAAGATGAAGTCGAGGCCGAAGATGAGGGATGCGATCACGATCACACTGACGATGACGACGATGGAGTACGCGACGACCTCCTGGCGGCTGGGCCAAGCGACCTTCTGAAGCTCGCCGACCACCTCTTTGAAGAACTGACGCGGGCTCGTTCGCTCCTTCTTGGTCGGAGCTCCGGGAGCCTTTGCCTGCGGCCGAGGAGCAGACGCCTTGCGCGCCTCCTCCTTCTTCATCATCCGCTTGTACTGCCTGTTCACTCGTGAGGCCCTTTCTTCGCCGCCGCCGGACGCGCTTGAAAAAGGTCCGAACGATCGGGGGGGAAACGGAAAACCAAGGTTAGCACGTTCGTGAATCACCACGTAGCCGAACTCGCCCTGCGCTCCCCCTACCATTGGAAGCATGACAGACACCGCCTCTCCTGCAAAGGGTGAGCCAGAGCATGTCCGCCGCAACCGGGCGGGATGGAACGCCACCTCCGAGGAGTACGAGGCGCACCACGCCGGTCAACTGGACAGCATGCCCATGTCATGGGGCCAGTGGTCCATCCCCGAGAAAGAGCTCGGGATCCTCGGGGACGTCGGCGATCTCGACATCCTCGAGCTCGGGTGCGGAGCAGCGAGGTGGTCGATCGCACTGGCTGCGCTCGGCGGCCGGCCAGTAGGGATGGACCTGTCGGAGGGCCAGCTGGCTCACGCCCGGCGGCGTGTGGCTGGGTCGGAGCACCGGGTGCCTCTCGTCCAAGCGAGCGCCGAGCGCCTGCCCTTCGCGCCGGCCTCCTTCGACGTCGTGTTCTGCGATCACGGAGCGATGAACTTCGCCGATCCGGTTGCGGTCGTGCCCGAGGTGGGCCGGGCGCTACGGCCCGGTGGACTGTTCGCGTTCAGCGTCCCGAGCCCTATCCGCCAGATCTGTTACGACCGTGACTCCGACGAAACCGTTACGGAGCTGAAGCTCGACTACTTCGACACCAAGCGACTCGAGTGGGATGACGAGGTCGACTTCCACCTCCCCTATGGGGACTGGGTCGCGCTGTTCCTCGCCAATGGCCTGGCCATCGAGGGCCTCATCGAGCCTCGGCCCCCCCACGGCGCGTCCACCACCTACGGGGTGTCGACGGAGTGGGCGCGGCGCTGGCCCTGCGACATCATCTGGAAGGTACGGAAGGCGTAGGAGTCAGGAGCCGTACTCGATCGGCTCCCGTTCGCAGCGATAGCCGGGGAAGTCCGACGGTCGCGGCGCTTCTCCCCCGGGGGCCGGAACCACCTCGTAGACGCTAACCACGGGGTCGTCGTGAACGAGCGGCAGGAAGTCGATCCCCTCGAAGACCTCCGGATCCGCGATGCGAAGAAGAGGGCTTTCGTCGAAGGCATCCTTGCGCTTGACCAGCACCACGTAATCCACCTCTCGCTCGCTCAAGAGATCGCGATGCTCGCCGGGTTTCCGGAAGAAAGCGCGCGCATCGAGGAGAATGTCGACGACGTTCTGCAACATGTCCGGTCGAACATAGGGGGCCATCCCTTCGGTGATCGAGGTGCGACCCGTCAGCGACTGGAACGTCCCCCCGGTGCGCTGCCCTACGAGCAACCGTGCGTCGCACGGAAGCTCTCTCCTCAACCAATCGATCGAAGCGAGACTCTCGAAGCCGCTCTTCTCCGCGTCAGCGGAAGGAACGTAGCGCGGAAAGATCAGCGTCGTTGCGACGATCGCGACCGTCACTCCGGCCACGACGGGGACGAACGGCCGGATGCGCCGCCCTGCCTCGAAGATCCACTCGAGCGCCGCCAGGCCGATGAGGAGCACAGGCAGCGCGCAATAGTAGAAGAGGCGCCGGTGCGGAAAGTGCGCGGGCACATAGGTTTCGAACAGGTACGAGTGCAGCAACGTAACGCCGAAAAAGAGGACCGCGAAGAAGAACGCCATGACCGGGATCGCGCGGATCCGATCAGGCCCTCTCCACAGAGCGAGGGCACTCAGGGCCACGAAAGCTATCGGCAGGGCCCAGAGAAGCGAGGGCGCTGGCGAGAACCGAAGAACCGCCTCGACGTAATCCTCGTAGAGATCCGACGGGGCGTCGTACCAACCTCCGTACCGCTC
>JACCXF010000233.1 GCA_013697295.1 Actinomycetota bacterium
GAGGGAGTGCGGTGATCTAGCGGGGGTTGAGAGGGTGCTTCACGGCCCACTCTCGGGTCTCGCGATGGAGCCGGTCGACGTAGGCCTCGAGCTGTTCGATATCGACGCGCCACACGCCCCGGCCCCCGATCTTGATGGCCGGAAGCTGCCCGGATCGCACGATCGCATAGACCTGGGGGACGCTGACGCTGAGGTAGGAGGCGACGTCTTCGAGAGTGAAGAAGCGAGGCTCGACCCGGGGGCGGTCGGACTCCTCTCGAGCTGAGGCGCGTGCGGACATCGGCCCAAGATAGCACTGGGACGCCTCCGGAGTCTGTTTTGGAGAGCGTTTGACTCCGTTTGAGCCCCTCTGTGCCACAACAGCAACACAGGCGCCCGCGTTCCGCTCGCGAATCATCGCGGTCAGGGGGTCGTTTACCGCACCGGTGCTCGGGTAGGTTAGGGGGATGAGAATACCGATGTGGATATGGATCCTGGTGGGGATAATCCTCATCATCGTGATCGCGCAGATGCTCTAGCCCACACAGGGAACCGTGGCCTCGGCCACACCCTTCACCGCCGTGGATCTCACGGCGGTGTTGCGCGTCCGGGCTTCGAGTGGCACGCCGACAGGAAATAGGCTGCCGGCGGCTCGCATCGGGCGAAAACCGTGCAGGAAAGGGGTTCTCGGCGCCGAAATTGACAACCGGGACCCACCGTCAGCCTATAGGGTAGGCCGGTATTCGACCCCAGGTATTCAGAGGAGGAAACCACCTTGAACAAGAGCGAACTCATCGACTCCGTAGCCACTTCCACCGGAGAGTCCAAGCGCCTCGTCAACGACGTACTCGACGAGCTGATCAACACTGTTCAGAGCACGGTGCAGAAGGGCGAGAAGATCTCGTTGCCGGGCTTCGGCACGTTCGAGCGCCGCGAGCGCTCGGCTCGGGATGCTCGCAACCCGCAGACCGGCGAGACGATCCGCATCCAGGCGTCGAAGGTTCCCGCCTTCAAGGCCGGAGCAACCTTCAAGCAGCTGGTGAACGGTAAGAAGTAGATCCGTTCTGTAGGGCGAAGCCCCGGGGCTGCGTCCCCGGGGCTTTTTCGCGCCCGCGGGGGCGGCTTACCCGGGACGCGGCGAGCCGCTATCTTGATGCCATGAAGAGATCGATGGGGGGCGGCAGCGCTCGCGGCCCGGTGGCGCACTCACGCCAGCGTCGGACGATCCGGTTCATGCAAGGGTTGCTCATCGCTATGGCGGCGGCCCTCTTGTTGCTCGCGGGCTATTCGTGGGGCCGCGCTGCCGGGTACGACCAAGGGCTCGCCGCCGGGGACATCGATGCGCCCTCAGCGCCTTCCACTACTCAGACGATCGTCCTGATTACGCTGGGCGCGGGCTCGTTGGCGGGCGCGTTCCTGCTTCAGAGAGATGGAGTTGCCGTAGTGCCGACGCCGGCGAAGCTGGACACACTGGCGGGCCGAGCCGAGCAGGCGATGATCGAGAAAGCGGCCAGCATCTCGGCCCAGTCCGAGGACGTGGACGAATCTAAAAAGGCTTCGGCGCCGCCCGGCGACTGATGTCTGCGAGCAGCGCGCCGGTCTTCGTCCGGCCCGCTCGATCGATGCTCAACAGCGTCTGGATGTCTTCGACCGTGTCGATGTCGAGGGACAAGGCGTCGAGACTGAGGATGGAGCAACGCAAACCGGTGCGTTCCGCGGCGGTCAGATGAGATGCGAGGCTTCCGGGCCCGAACCTCGGCGCGAGGATCCCGGGTGGCCTCAGGTAGAGGCCATTCGTTCCTCCATCGCGCCCCGAGGGCACCACCGTGACGTCTGACGTGGCGCCGGTATCGAGGAGATCCTGCAGATCTTCGGGCCGAGCGAGCGGGACGTCGACGGGAACGATCGTCGTCGACCCTGCCCCCGCGCGCTCCGCCGTCGCTATCGCAAGGACGAGGGCGTCGTTAAGTCCAGATCCGCCATCCTGAAGAGTGGACAGTCCGCGTTCTTTCGCGCGCTCGAGAACGGTCTCGTCATCACTAACCACCCACCATGACAGGAACGGACTGTCGTGGCATAGATCCAATGCATCGTCGAGTAGAGCGCGGGCGATCGCCACTCGCTGCTCCTCGTCGTAGTCGTCAGCGAGCCGCTTCTTCGCGCGATCCAGTCGCTTGACCGGGAGTATTCCGGCATCCATCCCGGCAGCGTAGTCGGCTGTCGTCGGATCATGGACGGCTATCGGAGGTCTCCCCGGTATGGTTCTGCCGAGGCTCCGGTGATGTCGCCCTACGAGGTGGACCTGAAAGGAACGCATGGACGCCGAGCGCAAGCACTGGAAGCATCTCTATTCGGAGATCGTCGCCACCGAGATCTGCTGCAGCTGCTCCGCTTGCATAGTGGCGTGCCCACACAAGGTTCTCGAGTTGCGAGATTGGGATCCGATCCAGACCGACGGACGCTCCCCGTTCGACAACTGCGTACACGGCGAGGAAGGTTGCTCGCTGTGCGCCATGGCGTGCCTGCGCCTGGATCCGGCCCTGGACGTCATAGAGCAAGCCGTCCACAACCAGCGTCGCGACGAGGCGCAACCCGAAGGGGCCTACCGACTCAAGACGCTCGCCCGCGCCACCGACGAGCGGATCCTCGCCCGCGGCCAGGACGGTGGGGCCGTGACCGCCCTCCTGGCATGGGGCCTCGATCGAGGGGAGCTCGATGGAGCCGTGGTCGCGGCTCCTTCGGATGACGTGCCGTGGCTCGATGAGCCGAAGCTCGTGAGGAACAGCGCGGAGCTCCTGGCGGCAGCGGGGTCCCGCTACACCTACTGCGCCACACCGTTGGGCCTCAAGAAAGCGATCGAGGCGCGCTGTAAGAGCGTTGCTCTCGTGGGTGTGTCGTGCGAGTCGACGGCCATCCGGCAGCTTGCCGCCGAGGGGATCAAACGTTGGGTGCGGCCCGTGAAGCTCGTGATCGGGCTCATGTGCTGCGAGACGTTCGACTACGAGGCCTTCATGATCGGCAAGGTCCAGGGCGAGCGCGGTGTCCCTCTGAGTGATATCGAGAAGGTCAATGTGAAGGGGAAGGTCATCGTGACGCTGAAGTCGGGTGAGGACATCAACATCCCGCTGAAGCAGGCGCGTCCCTACGCCAACGAGTGGTGCCATCACTGTCCCGACTTCGCTGCTGAGCACGCCGACCTCTCCTGCGGGGGCCTTGGCATGGAGGGATGGACGATGATCCTGGTGCGATCGGAAGTTGGGCAGGACTACCTGAACCGAGCCGTCGACGCGGGCGTCCTAGAGCTTCGTGATGCCGACGAGGA
>JACCXF010000241.1 GCA_013697295.1 Actinomycetota bacterium
CACCACCTGATCGAACGCGTTGCCGGTTACGGAGTGAATACGCTCGAAGATCTCTGCGCCATGTCCTTCACGCGCATGGACGGCACCTGGCACAAGATCTCGCTGGCCGACGATCTTCCCCGGGGGATCGGCGTCTACCGGTTCGTGGGGGCGGCGGGCGCAACGCTCTACATCGGCAAGGCCACCGACCTGCGCGCGCGGGTGCGCTCTTACTTCTACGGCGACCCCCGGCGCAAGATCCGTGACTTGCTGAGGGAAACGCAGGGCATCGTGGTCGAGCCTCACGCAACCACTCTCGAGGCCGAGGTCGCCGAAGCTCGCGCCATCGCAGAGGAGTCGCCCCCTTACAACAGGGCAGGCAAGAAGAAACCGATCTGGTACCTGAAGGTCACGCTGGATCGCCCACGCGCCCGCATGTCACGGGTTCGCACGCCGCGATCCGACGGAGCGATCTACGTCGGCCCCCTCGAAGCGCGCGCGGTCCAGGCGTTGATGGATGCCGCTCGCGATGCACTGACGATCCACCGCTGCAGCGAACCCGCCCGCTGCCGAGGCTGCGTCTTTTCTCAGATGGGCACGTGTTCAGGTCGCGACCCCGAGTCGCACAGGGAGGACCTACGACGCCTCGCCGTCGCCCTCGAGGTGGAGCCTCGCCGGTTGCTCGAACCTCTGCTTGCCCGGATGAATCGCCTTGCGGCGTCCGAACGCTTCGAAGAGGCCGCCGAAGTGCGAGAGCGTGGAGCCCTCCTCGAACGCGCATTGGTTCACCGTCACGAGGTAGGCGCTCTCAGGAGGGCGGGCGACGTCGTTCTGACGATCGGAGAGCGCGCGATATGGCTGCGTTGCGGCCGGCTCGCAGGGGCTGTTGACATAAGCGAGGACGACGACCGGGTGGTGCGAGCCTGGATGAGCGGGCCGGGCCCGCCCGAGATGCCTCCCTATATGACGTCTGCTGCCGCGCGCGAAGGGCGCGTGATCGCTTCGTGGCTGCGGCGCCACGCGTCGGAGGTCCGGATCCTGCACGCGAGCGGCACCTGGTCGTGGCCGGCGGCGGCACGCCCCGGCGGCCTTTTCAGACCCCGCTCCGATCCGGCGGTTCGGGATCGGGCCCGGGCGGCTCAGACCGCCTGAGAGATCTCGATCAGGTCGCTCAGAACGCGTCGTGCGGCTCCGGATCCCAGAGCCTCCGCGGCGCGCTCGAGACCTGACGCGATATCGGAGGCCAGCCCGCACGCAAGTAGGCCGGCAGCAGCGTTGAGGGCGACGATGTCCCGCCGAGGACCGGCCGCTCCATCGAGAACGTCGACGATCGCTCGCGCGTTCTCCTCGGCGGTGCCACCAGCGATGTCGGATGGGTCGGCCGCCGAGATCCCGTGTTCCGCCGGATCAAGCGTCCACCGGCGCATGCTCCCCTCCACCAGCTCGACGACCTGAGAGGGCCCCGAGGTGGACAGCTCGTCGAGCCCACGGTCGCCGTGGAACGCGACGACGTGTTTGCTACCGAGTCTCCGCAAGGTGTCGACCATCTTCTCGATCATGTTGGGGTCGGCCACGCCGAGGGCTTGGTAGGTCGCGCCGGCGGGGTTCGTCAGCGGTCCGAGGAAGTTGAAGACCGTGGCCACACCCAACTCGCGTCTCGGCATCGCGGCGTGTCGCATGGCCGGATGGAACACCGGAGCGAAGCAGAAACCGAGGCCCGCCCCTTCGATGCATGCCTCGACGCCCCTGGGCGGAAGGTCGATCCGGATACCAAGAGCCTCGAGCACGTCCGCAGAGCCGCACCGCGAGGAGGCCGCCCTGTTGCCGTGCTTCGCAACGCGTGCACCGGCCCCCGAGCAGACGAAGGCGGCTGCGGTCGAAACGTTGAAGCTCCCCGATCGATCGCCGCCCGTCCCGCACGTATCGAGTAGGTCGCCGTCCACCTCAACCCTCTCGGCGTAGGCCCGCATCGTGCGGACGAGACCCACGATCTCGTCCGTCGTCTCGCCTTTGGAACGCAAGGCCACCGCAAATCCGGCGATCTGGGCCGCCGTTGCGGCACCTTCCATGATCTCGGTCATGGCGGCTGCAGCCTCGGTCTCGTCCAGAGAGTAGCCCGACAGCAGGGTCGTGAATGCGTGCGGCCACGAGAATGACTGGTTCATCTCAGAAGGTTAGCGTCAGGAGGCGGGGCCAAGCAGGCGCTCGAAGGCGAGAGCATATGCAACCGCCGCCCGCTCCAGCTCTTCGAGGTCGATCGACTCGCGAGCCGTATGCGCAAGCGAGATATCTCCCGGGCCGCACACGACCACGTCGGCTCCGGCCTGCGCCAGATAGCGCGCATCCGACGCGCCGCGGAACCCGATGAGCTCGGGCGGACGGCCCGTAGCTGCTCCGGTCGCCGCCGCCACGTCCTGAACGAGGCGAGCGCCGACATCGAGCACGAACGGTTCGCCGTAGAACTGAAGCTCGACGCTCGCATCGATATCGGGGAACCGCTTCGAGGCCCTCTCGACCGCCGCCTCGACCGATTCGATGACCGACTCGCGGGTCTCGGGGGGCACGCTGCGCCGATCGACTTCGACGACGCAAGAAGCGGGAACGACGTTCACCTTCGTGCCCCCATGGATGGTCCCCGCGTTGATGCTGGGACCTCCGAGTACCTCGTGATTGACCCTGGGTAGGGACGTTTCGAGGTGCGAGATGATCTCGGCCATGTGCTTGATCGCGCTACGACCTCTCTCCGGCGCGGAGCCATGCCCGGCCAAACCCCTGGTGGTGATCTGGAACCAGCACGCCCCGCGCTGCGCGTGCACGACACGCAACGACGTTGGCTCGCCGACGATGGCGACATCGGGTCGTACTAGTCGTTGCTCGACGAGGTAGCCCGCTCCGATGAACCCCATCGTCTCCTCATCGGAGACGAACGCTAGTTCAAGTGTTCCATCCGGTGCGAAGCCGGCGCGTCGGAGGATGGCGACGGCTTCGAGGGCGGCTGCGATCGGGCCCTTGGCATCCGATGTGCCTCGTCCATGCATGCGACCGTCGATGATCTTGGCCCCGTATGGATCCTGCTCCCACAGCTTGTGGTCCCCCGCCGGGATGACGTCGAAGTGCGAGCAGTAGCCGACCACTCGTTTGCCCGACCCCCACCGGGCGACGACATTGGGCCGCCCCGTCTCCAACTCGTGAACCTCGACGTCGAGCTCGAGGTCCTGGCACTGCGACGCGACCAACTCCCCGACGCGTGCTTCCTCTCCAGGAGGGTTCTCCGAAGGCTCTCGCACCATCGCAACGAGACGATCGGTCAACTGCTCCCTATCCAGCAGTTCGGAGAATTGAGAGGCTGTGGCTTCCATCGTCTGGGACACTATGGTCGATGACCCCTTATCAGTTGTTCCTGTTGGTCGTGCTCCTGCTGTGGCCGGTCGTGATCATCGGCCTGCTCTTCCTCATGACGAAACTCGAGGATTACGTGAAACGGATCGACGCCTCGACTCCAGAGGAGGCGGGACTCGAGCCCGTCGCCGGCAAGCCCACCGACCGGGAGGTCAAGATCGTTTTCGGCGAGCAGGTCGTCGGCGAGAGAAGTGGAGGCGAAACTCAGACTCGAGCTCAGACCTGAGCGATGCATTCGATCTCCACACGGGCCCCCTTGGGGAGGCCTGCAACGCCGATCGTTGCCCGCGCCGGGGGATCGGCCGAGAAGAAGCGTGAGTAGGTGTCGTTGAATTCCGGGAAGTCATTCATGTCTGTGAGGTAGGCCGTCACCTTCAGCACGTGTGGGAGTGCCGTGCCCGCCGCCTCCAACACCACCGACAGGTTCTCGAGGCAACGACGCGTCTGGTCCGCAACAGACCCCTGCAGGAGTTCGCCGCTCGCCGGGTCGAGCGCCACCTGACCCGAACAGAATACGAGCCCGTTCGCGGAGATCGCCTGCGAATAGGCGCCGACCGCCTCTGGCGCCTGTGAGGTTTGTACGACCATCTTCGCCATGGGTCTGATCCCTTCTCGACTTTGACTTGGCAGGGCCTAGCTGGGACTCGTAGGCGGGCA
Organism: Actinomycetota bacterium; assembly: GCA_013697295.1. GTDB lineage: Bacteria > Actinomycetota > CADDZG01 > CADDZG01 > WHSQ01 > JACCXF01. Next base: position 4,036 of record JACCXF010000241.1, read on the forward strand.
ACAGCTCCGCCAGCCCCTGTCCTGGAGCAGCACCCTAAATGACGCCGCGGACGGGAGGGCCGGGCCGTCTCCGGACGCCGAGGCGGGGGCGAGCGGGGTGCGCCCGGCGAGCGGAGGGCGCGGGGGGGCGGAGGGATATAGACCTTTGGAAAGCTCCTTTGAGCGGCCCTTCACCCGCGGGGTTTATGGACTTTGAGCAAGCAGGCGTCGATACCTCCCGACTTGCCAGCCCGGGAAACCCGTAGCGGCGGCGGGGCGACAAGGAGGGCCCCCGCCCTGACGGACGGGGGCCCACATCGGGAGCCGGCCTATAAGCCGGATCCTGTACCGGCCGTCGCTCTCGCTTCGGCCGGCGGCGGCCATCCATCTGGGACGGACGTCGCCGTCCGCCTCTTGCGGCCTACCCGGAGGCTGCCCCGAGGGGCGGGCGGGCCACCCATGCCTCCTGCTTGGCCTTGCTCCGGACGGGGTTTGCCTAGCCGCCGCGGTCACCCGCGACGCTGGTGAGCTCTTACCTCACCGTTTCACCCTTACCCGGCCGAGGCCGGGCGGTTTGTTTTCTGTGGCACTGTCCGCGGATCGCTCCGCCTGGGAAATTCCCCAGCGTCCTGCCCTGTGGAGTCCGGACTTTCCTCGACCCGGAGCGAACTCCGAGCCGCGGCCGCCCGGCCGGCTCCCACCTCTATTATGCGCGGTCTGACGTGCAGGCGCATCCGCCGCGACGCCCGGTCGAGGGCCGCCAGCAGCGGCCCCCCCAGCACGACGACCATCACCGCGTTGCCCACGGCCCGGGCGGAGTCCCACCACCCCGAAGTCGCCATATAGAACGTGACGTACCGCCAGAGATTGTCGATCGATCCGGCGGCGGGGTCCCAGCCGAGCTCGGACGATCCCGCGGCGAACGGCCAGAACCACAGGTTCATGACGGCCCCGAAGAGGAATCCTGCGACGAATCCGTAGGCGGCGAGGGCCGGGATGCGGCTGCGTCCACTCCGCGGGAGTAGCCCCGCTCCCAAGCCCATCCATCCGACGGCGACCATCTGGAACGGCAGCCACGGGCCGAGTCCGCCTACGAAGAGTCCCGACGCCATCGTCCCGACGGCCCCCAGCACGAAACCGAAGCCCGGACCGAATGCGTTGCCCGCCACCAGGACCACGATGAACATCGCCGAGAAACCGGCGACGAACCCGGGAAGTCGCAGAGCCACCATCGCCGCTCCAAGCACCCCCAGCAACGCCACAGTCTTCGGCCCCAATCCCCCACGTCCCAGCTCGACGAACAACAGTGTTCCGAGGCACAACAGGAGGCCGGCGAAGATCCACGGAGCGTCGATCCCGTGTGCCGTATCGGTTCCCACGGCCGCCGGCAAGAGGAAGGGCCAGGCGAACGCAGCAACGCCCACGAGGTTCGCGACCAACAACACAAAGAAGCGGAGCGCAGAGGGTCTCACGATGACATCGCCTCGGCCACGCGCTCGGGAGTCAACCATCGCGGCCCGAACACGCGCGCCGTCTGTGGCGCGAAGACCGCAGAGTCACCGATGACATCCTCGGGCCGCCCGTCGGCAATCACGCGGCCGCCCGCGAGCATCACGACTCGGCCGGCGAGAGAGGCAACGAGCTCGACGTCGTGCGTGGCGAACACGACGACGCGACCCTCGCGAACATAGGCGCGCAGCATCGCGGACAGCCTCGACTTCGACTCCGGGTCAAGGCCCCGCGTCGGCTCGTCGAGCAACAACACCGGAGCCCCTGTCGCTGCGATAGCGGCGACGGCCACCAGGAGTCGCTGCCCGGCCGACAGGTCGCGGGGGTGGGCGGCAGCGAGGTCGAGCAACCCCAGCTCGCGCAACACGTCCTCCGCCCTTCGGCGGCTTCGCGCTCGAGGAGGCCCGTTCGTCTCGATCCGGCGCGCATCCAGCGTGACTTGCACCTCTTGCGCGACCGTTTCCTTGAAGAGCACGTTGTCGGGCATCTGTGGGCACAGTGCAACGTTCGCTCCGGGCTCGGGTTCGCCGCCGGGAGCATTCACCTCGCCCAAGTCGGGTGCGTGCAACCCGCATAGACATCGCAGCAACGTCGTCTTCCCCGCGCCGTTGCGGCCCATGAGCGCGACGATCTCGCCGGCCCGCAGATCGAGCTCGATCCCCTCCAGCGCAACGCGCGCTCCGTACGATGCCGTCAACGGGTGAGTCGTCGACAGCACGACTTCCCCAGCCCGAGGAAAAGCAGCTCGGTCGTCGTCGTCCAGGATGATCCCGCTGGCGGCCGCGCTGCGGCGAGCTTCCCTCACGGTCAGGGGTAGAGGGGACCATCCAAGGGTGTGACCCAGACGGTGAACTGGGGGCCCGGCACCCGTCCACTCGAGGATGGCGCGCACTTCCCCGACCTCGACGCGGCCCGAAACGCATCCCAGGGCTATGTCCACGAACCCCGCTACACGCTCGAGCCGGTGCTCGGCGATCATCACGGTCAGCCCGTGATCGTGAACCAGCCGCTGCAACGCGGCCAGAACGTCCTCCGCACCCTGAGGGTCGAGCTGGCTCGTCGGTTCATCTAACAACAAGACCCGGGCTCCCGCCGTGAGTGCAGCGGCTATCGCAACCCGCTGTCGCTCGCCACCCGACAGCGACCGAACGCTCCGAGCGCGCAGATGCTCGACATCGAGCAGATCCAGCGTCTCCTCCACGCGCCTGCGCATCACGGCTTGCGTCGAGCCGAGGTTTTCCATCGCGTAGGCGAGCTCGTCCTCAACCACGTCCACCACGAAAGACGCGGACGGATCTTGCGGAACGTATGCGACCACGTCGGCCAGCGCGCGCGGCGCGTGCTCCAGGGTGTCGCGCCCCTGAACCAGGACGCGACCCGACCACTCGCCGCCGGTGAAATGAGGCACCAGCCCGTTCATGGCGCGCAGCAGTGTGGACTTGCCGGCGCCCGTCGCACCTGTGATCAATGCGAAGGTCCCCTCTGGAAGATCGAAGGAGACGTCCTTCAGCGCCGGTGTTTCGGATTCCGGGTAGGTGAACGTCACATCCGAGACCCGCAGGGCCTGGTTCATGCGGGTTCGATCGGATCAGCCGGCGGGACGAGAGCGGGCAGAGCCAGCGCGATCAGGGCTGCAACCGCCCCCAGCGAGACCTCGGGCCAGCCCAATGGATAAGCGGGCATGGTCAGTGGGGAGCCCGTCCACACCATCGCCGCTACGTACGCGAGCGGGATGGTGCCAGCCACCACCGTCAGCCACGAGGGAACATTCCACGGGTCACTCCGATAGCGAGAGCGACGTCCCCTGCCGTGCCCGCGCGCGTCCATGCTCTCCGCTAGAGTCACCGCCTCCTCCATACCGGTGGACAGAACCGGAACCGCGAGCGCGGGCATGTTCCGTAGCCGACCGGCATGGATGCCGCGAAGCCGTTGAGCCTCGCGGACACGCACTCCGGCATCGATCATCCGGGGCGCTATAGACAGAGCGAGAACGGATGCGAGCGCGGGCTCATGGAAACGTCGCGGCGCCAGGCGCAACAGACGCCATGGGTCGGAAACCGAGTTGAAGGTTCCGTAAACAACGAGCATCACGGCCAGACGGGCCCCCTCGAGCATCGCTGCGACCACGCTTCCCCGGCTCACCGGTCCGAAGAACACCAGCGCGGTGCGCGTCACGATGGTCAGCAAGCCGAACGAAGCGAAGATCCCGAAGGATCTGATGCCGGGTCCAGGGTGTCGGTGTGCAGCATGGACGACCCACGCCGCCGCTAACACCAGGATCAGGTAGAAGGGGTTGGTCGTCGCCAGCGCCACCAACCCGCCGCACAAGGTCCACACGACCCACGCGGCGGGATGCACGTTCATCGCTCGCTCCCAGCCGAATCCCGGGCGGTGACGGGGGCCTCATCCTCGTTACGGGCTCGCTCGATCATCCCGCGCTCGATCTCCGCTTGCGGGCAAGCAGGACGCCTGCGCCCACCAGCGCGGCGGAGGCCCCGAGCGCGGCAACGCCGGCGGGGGGTGGCCCGCTCCCTCCGGGAGCCTTCGGCAGAGGCGGACCGGCGCCGGCCACACCTGACGACGAGGCGGATGGAGCCGGCGAAGAAGCGGCCGGATCTCGCTCGCGTTCCTTCTCGCCGTCGCGTCGACGCGAGGCCTTCTCTTCCTTCTCCTTCGAACCCGCGCGTTGCCCGGGACGAGATCCGTAGCTCCGGTCGCCCGCGCGAGTGCCGTCGCCGGACGGTTGAGCCGAGGCCGGATCGCTAGACCCCGGCGCTCCTTCTCCTGCGCTACCGGCTCCGCCGCCTTCAACTGGTCCGCGCGTGGAGGGGGGCCGCGACGGGTCCGGTTTCTCAGGCGCGGGACACACCGAGCGGTGCGTCGTCCTGGGTGGAGGGCGGTGGGTGCTCGGACCATCGCCGGTGTCCCACGACCATCCGTG
>JACCXF010000250.1 GCA_013697295.1 Actinomycetota bacterium
GTAAGGGGGGGGTCTACGGCAGCGTCGTTCGGATGGCTCCGCCGATGACCGTCACGCTCGAGGAAGCCGATCAGGCTCTTGCCATCATGGGTGAAGCGTGCGAGGTGGTTCAGGGGGCGGACCGATGAAGCGGATCGGTCACTGGCTCGACGGCCGAGAGCTCGGGGACAAGGCCGAACGTCTCGGCGACGTTTACAACCCCGCTACCGGTGAAGTGACTGCGCAAGTAGCGCTCGCGAGCGCGGGGGAAGTGGATTCTGCGGTCGCCTCCTCTCATAGGGCGTTCGAGACATGGAGAGAAGTCCCACTCACTCACCGGGCTCGCATCTTCTTTTCATTTCGCGAGCTGCTCGAAGCGAACAAAGACGAGCTGGCCGGCATCATCACCAGCGAGCACGGCAAGGTTCTGTCCGATGCGGCCGGGGAGGTGGCGCGCGGCCAAGAAGTCGTTGAGTTCGCGTGCGGTGTCCCTCACCTGTTAAAGGGTGAGTTCTCGGAGAACGTTTCGAAGAATGTTGATAGTTACTCCATACGCCAGCCTGTCGGAGTCGTGGCGGGCATCACGCCGTTCAATTTTCCCGCCATGGTTCCGATGTGGATGTACCCGGTCGCGATCGCGTGCGGTAATACGTTCGTTCTTAAGCCATCCGAGAAGGATCCCTCCGCGGCGAACTTCATGGCCGCCCTTTTCAAGGAGGCCGGGCTGCCCGACGGAGTCTTCAACGTCGTCCATGGCGACAAGGTCGCCGTCGACCGGTTGCTCGAGCATCCGGACGTGGCTGCCATCAGCTCGGTCGGTTCTACTCCGGTCGCCCGTTACATATACGAAACCGCTGCCTCGAGAGGCAAGCGCGTGCAGGCTCTCGGCGGCGCCAAGAACCACATGCTCGTGCTCCCCGATGCGGATATGGATCTGGCGGCCGATTCCGTGGTGGGAGCCGCCTTCGGATCGGCCGGTCAACGCTGCATGGCGATCTCGGCGGTCGTCGCAGTCGGCGACGCCGGGGACGCATTGCGGCAGAAGGTGCACGAACGCGTTGCCGCGCTGACCGTGGGACCCGGTTCCGACCCAGGAGCCGAGATGGGCCCACTAGTAACGGGGGAGCATCGCAACAAGGTCCTTTCGTACGTTGAAGCGGGATTGCGCGAGGGAGCAGACCTCGCGATCGACGGGCGCGACATCAAAGTGCAGGACCACGAGGATGGCTTCTTCCTCGGCCCGTGTCTCTTCGACCACGTTCGTCCCGAGATGTCGATCTACAAAGACGAGATCTTCGGTCCGGTACTCGTGATGGTCCGCGCCGAAAGCTACGACGAGGCGATCCGGCTACTGAACGCAAACCCATACGGGAACGGCACGGCGATCTTCACTAACGATGGGGGGGCCGCGCGGAAGTTCCAGCATGAGGTCGAGGTCGGCATGGTGGGGGTCAACGTTCCGATCCCGGTCCCGATGGCGTTCTTCTCGTTCGGCGGCTGGAAGGACTCGCTGTTCGGGGATTCTCACGTCCATGGACGGGAGGGAGTGCACTTCTACACGAGTGGCAAGGTCGTGACGAGCCGCTGGCCGGACCCCAGCCTCCGGGGCGTGAACCTGGGCTTCCCCCAGAATTAGGGGCCAGCGGGCCTCCCACGGGCGCTCGTCCTACGCGGCACAAGGAGCGCGTGATGCCGTCACGTCGCAGGTGCGAGAGCTGGTGGCCGAGATACCCATGCGACCTCGAGGCATACCCCCGGCGCGGTCACCGCGGAGCGGAACCTACCGCCCCCGCGAAGGACCGGTCGAACCAACTCACCCTGCTCTAGGGTCGCCCCGGCCCGACAACTCCGATCGGGAACCTCGCGAGAACTCCTCGAGACGGCCCTGGGAACCGGATGTCGCTCGAGTGCCCGAGTCCATAGAACAATTGTCGCGATGCCCGGGCGCAACTTTGAGGTAGAGGCGAAGATCGTTGAGCTACCCCTCGCGGAGCCGTTCTCGATCTCCACGATGACATGGGAATCGGCCATGAACGTTTTCGTTTCAGTGCGTTACGGCGACACCGTCGGGTTGGGGGAAGCCAGCCCCGATGATCGTTCTGGAGAGACTACCGACGCGGTGGTCGAGGAGATCGAGGCGCTCGATCTAGCTCGCCTCGAGGGGCCCTTCGATCTCGAGGGTGTCGCAGCCTTGGTACCCGCCGGCTCGACGCGGTGTGCCTTCGACATAGCCCTTCACGACCTGGCGGCAAAGCTCGCTGGGATCTCGGTGTCCGAGTTGCTCGGTCTTCGGACGCGGGACCTGCCGGTCACGAGCGTGACCATCCCCATCGACGACGTCCAGCACATGGTCGCGCGCGCACGGCGATTGGCGGATCATCCCGTGATCAAGATGAAGGTGGGCTTCGACGGCGACGTCGAGGTGGTCGCGGCCATCCGTGGGGTGTACGGCGGACGACTCAGTCTCGACGCAAACGAAGGATGGGAGATCGATGAGGCGAAGGACCGGCTTCACGCGTTAGAGCGATTCGATATCGAGCTGTGCGAGCAGCCGATCGAGCGCGGCAACTTCGAAGCGCTTCGCGAGGTGTCGAGGTCTACCTCGATACCCGTGTACGCAGACGAGGACGCGCGCACCTCCGAGGAGGTTGGGCGTCTCGCCGGCGTAGTAAACGGCGTGAACCTCAAACTCCGAAAGTGTGGAGGCATCCGTGAAACCGTTCGCGCTATCGCAGTGGCTCGAGGGGTTGGGCTCGGGGTGATGCTGGGGTGCGACCTCGAATCCGGGGTCGCGGCCACGGCCCAAGCGCGGGTGTCTGCGCTGGTTGATCACGCGGATCTGGACGGACCCCTGCTCCTGGCTGAAGATCCCTACCCCGGCGTGTCCTACGACAAGGGCGTCATGACTCTTCCACCGGGCCCCGGTCTCGGGGTAAAGGGCGCATCCTTGTGAGCGAGGAGCGATCCTGGTTGGTTCTGGCCGATGGCTGGCTCACAGCACGGAACGCCAAGACCGCACATGGCGTCATCAAGTACGGGCGTGGGCGGATCGCGGCGGTCGTGGATCGAGAGCATGCGGGGCGCTCTCTCATCGATGTCTTGCCCCAGTTGGGCCGGGACGCGCCGATCGTCCCAGACGTGCAGCAGGGTCTCGCATACGAGCCAACCTCCCTCTTGCTCGGCGTAGCGACTCCAGGAGGGTGGATCCCGGACCACTGGCGGGCATGGGTCGTGACTGCCATCGAGCACGGCCTCGAGATCGCGAACGGTCTTCATGTCTTCTTGAACGAGGACCCCGAGCTGGTTCGGCTGGCGCGCCGCCATGGCGCCCAGCTATGGGATGTGAGGGATCCTCCCGCCGACATCGCCCTCTTCTCGGGGCGCACCTTGGCACTGCCCAAGAGGGTGGTTCTCACCGTGGGAAGTGACTGTGCAGTTGGAAAGATGACCGCCACGCTCGAGCTCGCGTCCGCCGGTCACGCGGAGGGCTACTCCACTCAGTTCGTGCCCACGGGACAGACGGGCATCCTCATCGCCGGGTGGGGGATCGCCGTCGATCGCGTCATCTCGGACTTCGTTGCCGGGGCGTCGGAGCGACTCGCCTGCGAGACGCACCCCTCGACCGATGTGGTGATGGTCGAAGGACAAGGGAGTCTGTGGCACCCGGCGTACTCGGCGGTAACGCTGGGCCTCTTGCACGGCGCCTGCCCGGACGTCATGGTCCTGTGTCACAAGGCGGGGCGAGATGCGATCGAGGAACCTCCCTATACCAAGCTCCCGCCACTCGCCGAGATGGTGGCGACCTACGAACAGATGGCCTCGACACTCCGCCCCTCGAAGGTCGCCTGCATCGCCGTGAATTGCGGTGAAGGAGTCGACAGAGAGCGGGAGCTCCGCTCTATCGAAGACGAGACGGGTCTCGTCGCGGGCGATGTCTTTGCCGGGGACGCCCCGCGACTATGGAAAGCCGTCGCGAGCGCGTTGCCGCCGCGCAGAGGTCACCATCACGCGTAGCCGGTGTTCACCTCCTTGAGAACGCTGGTTGCGAGCCGCCAGGTCGAGAGTCGGCCCGCCGCGACGGCAAGGGTCAAGACGCTCAGCGCCACGAACACGGCCGCGTACACGGCCTGGCCCCACCCGACCATGAATCGAGCGCCCACCGCGTCGATCACGAAGTACGCGACCGAGAACGCGAAGGTGGCTCCCAATACGGTCAATCCGATGGGGATCCAAACGTAGTTCAGCGCGAACCGTGTCCGGTAGGGGTTTGGACACTCGGCCAGTGCATCGGCAGCGCCATCGAAGCTCGGGTGGTCGTTCATCGGTCGCCGGTACGGCTCTCGAATCCGAGTAAGTAACCAGGCCAGACTCTTACGGCGCACCAAGGCGTACAGCAGACTGGCTGCGATGAGGCCGAGGATCGCCACGAGAGGCCACCCCGTCCCGAGGGTGTTGGTCCCCGGTGCGCCGAAGCTGTTGGGAGCGATCAGCGAGATGACTCCAAGGACGACGATCCCCGCTA
>JACCXF010000251.1 GCA_013697295.1 Actinomycetota bacterium
AGCGACCCATCCTCGCCCAGGAGCGGCAGCTCGAAGTCCGGAGCGGGAGTGTCGACGACCTCGGCGCGAGCTTGGTAGTTGGCAACCGACAACGCCCCCTGTCCTTGGCCTCGATCGCTAAGTTCGAGGCCTGCCAGGACGACGACGACCGCGGTCGGCACTACCCAGGCCGCGATCTTGAGTCCGCGAAAGAGAGCGGCTCGCTGAGAACGGCGAGCATCATCGAGGATCTCGTCTGCCATGGGACGGCAATGTACTACCGTGTGTCGTGGAGTCTGAGGGATCGAGTGAGGCTCGTGTGGACGGTCCTCCAGTGCGGTCCCCGCTCCCGGTTCCTCAGCCTCCGGCAGACGCAAGCGCTTGAGCGCCAGCGCATTCACGGCCACGATCAGGCTCGAGCCCGACATGGAGAGCGCCGCGATCTCCGGGCGGAGAGTGAGCCCGAGGCTCGGTTCGAACACCGGCCGCGATCGGGAGGTTCAGCTGATGTTGGGCCACTCGGACCCGGCGATCACCCTTCGGCGCTACACGGGCGTCCTGGACTCCATGAAGGCCGCCGCGGAAGCGGCCCTTGACCGGATGTTCCAGGAGGCATCCCCGCCCAAGTCAGGTGAAGTGGTCGAGTTCGGCTCACTCTCCGGATAAAAATCCACATTGGAACCCGAAAGAGGTTCGCCAATCCAATTGAAACCCCAAAGGGCCTATTCCGATCGAGTCCAGGCAATCACGAAGGTCTTGGGTCTCGCCCTCGATGTCTGTGATTCGTGAGTCGATCAAGTTGAGACGGATTTCATGGTCTTCGTATCTGTCCGCGGTCATTCCGAACAATGTCTGCATCAGCGCGATCGTCGACTCCTGCTCTTCCACCGATTCACTCTTGATAAGGGCAAAGTCCTCCCTGACTTGCCTCAATTCGAAGAACAGGTATCCCGTCGTGCCCGCCAGGCCCATGAGGATGATCAGCCCAAAAGCTCCGACGACTCGCACCGGCCACCGCCGCACGGAACGGGTCTCGTCCTCCATGCCAGCCCCCCTTCGCAAGCGCTGGGCGGAGCGTGAGGGAAGGATTGGTCAAGCGCAACCTCCGACTTGTTTCAAGTTGTTTCAAATCGGAGAGCTCAGAAGATTCAGTGGCTTTCGTTCGGTAACGCTGTCCAGTCTCTGACCTGCTGATCTACTGGTGGGCGCGGGAGGTTTTGAACCTCCGACCTCTTGCGTGTGAAGCAAGCGCTCTCCCGCTGAGCTACGCGCCCCTTATCTACCTGCGGAAACGCTCCCCCGGCTTCTTGCACACCGCTCGGACAGCGCATAAGTAAGAGCGCTGAACAGGCGAGCTCGGAGGCGATGATGGCGGAGCGATCCACTGTCCAGAGGATAGGTGACGTCGAGACGATGGTCACGTCGTTCCGCCGGCACCTACGGGCTGAGAACAAGGCCGACCAGACGGTGGTGGCCTACACGTACGCGCCGCTGCAGCTCGCCGAGTTCCTACGCGACCGCGGGATGCCGTCCGACGTGGCGAGCATCCATCGGGAGCACGTCGAAGCGTTCCTCGAGGATCTGCTCGGCCGGCGCAGCGCCGCCACGGCGAACAACCGCTACCGCGGGCTCGTCGCGTTCTTCTCCTGGCTCGCCGAGGAGGGCGAGGTCGCCTCCTCCCCATGGCCCGCATGAAGCCGCCCTCGATCCCCCAGCAGCCCGCTGGTCCCCTCGACCAAAGACATCCAAGCGATCCTCAAGGGCTGCGAGGGCAACGCGTTCGAGGACCGGCGGGACGCCGCGATCATCCGCTTGTTCGCCGCTCTGGAATCCGCCTCGCCGAGCTTGCCAACCTCCAGCTGGACGGCGAGGACAGCTCCGACGTTGATCTGGACTCCGGCCTCGTCCGCGTCCTGGGGAAGGGCCGGCGGTTCCGTACGGCGAGCTTCGGGAGCCGCACGACCAAGGCGATCGACCGCTACCTCCGTGCACGTGCTCAGCAACCCGACCGCGATCTCCCATGGCTCTGGCTCGGGCGTCGCGGCCGCATGACGCCCTCGGGCATCCGGCAGATGATCTGGCGGCGATCCGAGGAGGCCGGAGTCCAGCGGCTGCACCCTCACTCGTTCCGTCACTTCTTCTCGGATCAGTTCCTCAAGGCTGGCGGCCACGAATCCGATCTGATGGCGCTGAACGGGTGGTCGTCGTCGGAGATGGTGCGGCGGTACGCGGCGTCGAACCGAGCCTCCCGCGCCCGCGAAGCTAAATAAATGCTTCGCTCCGGGTGATCGGCTGTGAGCGATGTGCTCGTCACGGTGCGATGCCGAATCCACCGGCGAGGAACCGGGGTTCTGCGTATCCGCCCGAACGGAGTCCGTCACTACGGCACGTACAACGTCGGGATCTACGCCAAGAACCGACGGCTGCTCGGGCCTGGGGACACAACGGGTTGGAACTTCTTTGAGGACGCCGATTACGAACGAGGGATCGACTCGTGGTGCAGGGACTGCGGTGAGGATGCCCGGACGTTCCACGGATCGGCGCAACCTCCGTGTCCTGCAGGATCGCATCGTCGCGACGCTCCCACCACTCGAGCGCATCCCGGTAGGTCGGCACCATCAAGGCCTCGGCGCGGGAGATGAGCTCGTATGACCCGCACCCCGGCTTCCACCAGTCGTCCGCCCATCCCCTGGCCTCGTCCTCGCCCATCAGATCCCGGATGGCGACCTCGGCCGAGATGTACCCGTGCTCGCCCGGCGTGTACGCGTAGAACCGCATCGCTGCTCTCCCGTCCCGTGAGGCACGACCATATAGATTGCAGCGCAGGTTGTCTAGACGCAACGTCCTGGGGGAAACGCCCAGCAGCCTCGGCGTGACCTACGTCCTTGGGACCGCAAGCGGCGAGGAAGGGAAGTCGAATCGTCGTGGGCTAGCATCGAGGCGTGAAGCGGCAGGGTTTAAGGTCCAACGTCTGTCAGCAGCAGCGGCTATTCACGGCGCCGACGCCGAGCCACCTGCTCCATCTCGTCCTAACGCTGATCACTTTCGGCCTCTGGCTGATCGTGTGGTTGGTCATCGGAGGTAAGACCGGTCCCTACCGATGCACTGTCTGCGGGACGCCGCTGGGAAAGGGCCAGCCGATCGCGCCAACGGCACCGCCTCGCAAGCCCCCGCCACGGCGCCCCAAGCCCCCGCCGCCCCCTCCGGCTTGACCCTACTGTGACGATGTTCAGGATCTCCTCCGGAAGGACCCGGGAACGCGCCGGCCTCACGACCGAGCAGGTGGCGCGGCGCATAGGCGTGCCGCTTGTCGCGTACCAGAAGCTCGGGGCCGGGGAGCGGTGGCCGAGCTGGGAGATACGAGCCGGGGCTGACTCGTGTACTAATCCCCCAGCCGGGGAGCGATTCAGCGATTGGGGGCGCGGTCTCGTGCCAGTTCTTGCAGGTCAACGACGCTCACGACATCATCATCGACCGGCTGCTCGGCTTCGCGGAGGCGATTCCGTAGGGCGCCGGATTTTAGATGCCCGCTGCCTGCGTGCCACCCTGCGGACGTCCTCCAGCCGGACGACCTCCATGTCGCCTCGCGTCTCGATTTCGATCGCCCCGCGGGTCGCCCAATCGCGAATCCTGGCCACCGGCACGTTCGTCAGTTCAGCGGCGGCCTCGATCGTCACGGACGGATGCCGGATTAGCCCCTTGAGTCGTTCATCCATAGACGCACTGTAGGTCGCCCTTCCTACGCTCACATCGGTCATTCGGGCCATGGTTCGGCTGGCAAAGGGCTAAGCGGCCCGGAGGCGTCGACCTAAGAGCTCGGCAAAGGACCTACGTGTGGACCGCGATTTGACGGCTGAACGGGCTCGGGTCTACATTCCGCTTCGAGAAGCCGTTGGGGCCTTCGGGTTCCGGCGGCTTCTCACTTGTGCGGGCGTCTCCTTCACGGCCGCGTGTCCCACCAGTGCCGATCGGCCCAGCGCTCGACCTTGGTGCGGCTCCAGCGGCGCGGTTCGT
>JACCXF010000255.1 GCA_013697295.1 Actinomycetota bacterium
AGCGTGTAACACGCGTAAGACGAGTTCCGAAACAGAAGACCTCGACCCGTTCTCCCGAAGACATCGCCGCGTACCCGAACTGCATCAAGGCGCGTGCGTAGGGGGCCATCGATCCCGAGACGTCCAATACCAGAACCAATGGGCGTGCCACGTCGCGGCGGGACAGCCACGCACGCTGCAGCGGTTCACCTTGGGTCCGTAACGAAGACCGCAGCGTTCGCCTAAGATCGAAGTGAGATCCCTTGGACGCTCGTCGACGCCGCCTGGAGCGACGGATGGGGAGCGAAACGGCGAGCTGTCGGATGAGCCGGTCTGCCCGTCTGCGCTCGTCATCCGTGAACTGCTCGAACGACTTGGTTTTCAGCACCTCCGCCTCCGAGGCGATAAGACGCATGATCTCGATTCGGTCATCCGCCGCACTTCCGGCGTCCGGTTGATCGGCCCCCAAGGCTGCGGCATCGGCCTGCAGTTCTTTCGGATGTGAAGGAAGGATTCCGGAGAACATGCTGGACAGGTGCTTGAGTAGCTTGGAGCTGAAATAGGCCTCGAACACCTTGTCGTAGACGGCCACGTGGTCGGGATGCGCGATGAGACTCGTTCGGCCCGTCCAGTAGAGCGTGTTGCGGTCGAGGGGGGCCAGAGCCGCGGCACCGCGACAAAAGGTCAGAATGCGATTCGTGCCGACCGGAAGGCCTCGGTCGCGCAGTTCTCGCCCGAACCCAACGAGTAACGGGGCCACCGGGTCCCCAAGGTCATTTGGTGTTGTCGCCGCCCAGCACCTCCTCCAGGTGGGCGACCACGACCTGCTGATCCTCGTGGTCTTTGACGACCGCGCCCAGCGTCTCCAGTGCGGTCTTGCTTTCGAGCGTGTCGGCGCCGAGGAAGCTGATGGCGTTCGCCCAGTCGATCGTCTCGGCGACCCCTGGACGTTTGGCGACCTCGAGCGTTCTCAACCGCTCCACCGCCATAGCGACCTCGCGCGCCAGGGATTCGCGCACATCCGGAGCGCGCGTGCGGATGATGGCGACCTCGCGCTCGAGGCTCGGGTGATCGATCCAGTGGTACAGACACCTTCGCTTGAGGGCATCATGAAGCTCGCGGGTCCGGTTCGAAGTAATCACCACGGTTGGGGGCTTGGTCGCAGCTATGCGCCCCACCTCGGGAACGGTGACCGCGAACTCGCCCAGCACCTCCAGCAGGAATGCCTCGAACTCGTTGTCGGCGCGGTCGAGTTCGTCGATCAGCAAAATCGCGCCGCGGCCCGTTCGAATCGCGTCGAGGAGTGGACGCTCGACCAGGAACGCTCCGCCGAAGAGGTCGTCGATCGGCTTGCCCTCGGCCTGGGCCGCGCGGATGGCCACCAACTGGCGCGAGTAGTCCCAGTCGTACAGAGCCTGGGTCGAGTCGATGCCCTCGTAGCACTGCAGACGGATGAGCCTGCGATCCATCATCTCCGACAGGACCTTTGCGACCTCGGTCTTGCCGACGCCGGCCTCGCCCTCCAGCAGCAGAGGCCGGTCGAGGGACACGGCCAGGTATATGGCGACGGCGAGGCCGCGGTCGGGCAGGTAAGAGTGGGCGCGCAGACTCTCCTCGAGCTCTTTGACGGACGCGAAAGGAGGGGCGCTCATGCTTGCAGGCTAAATCGTCTAGCCGCAAGCCGATGCGCGCCCCTTCCGGCGGCCGGCGTCACTACCGCCCCATAGCCTCCTGCAGCGCCCTTCGAGTCAACACCTTTGCGAGGGCGCGCCGGTAATCCGCGCTTCCAAAGGGATCGCTCGGCGGCGAGGTGTTCTCCGCGGCTTCCTCCGCTGCCGCCGCAGCATCGTTGCCCGACGCGAGGGCTTGTTCGACTCCGGACGCTCGCAACGGCACCTCTCCCATGTTCGTGAGCGCGACGGAGGCGCCTCCGTTTCTTTGCACCGCGGCCACGCCGACGATCGCCCAGTCCTGAGCGCGGTGGTGAAACTTCTGATACGACCACCCACCCGTCAGCTTGGGGACGCGAATCTCGGTCAGCAGGTCCGTGGGCCCCAAGGCCGTTTCGAACAGACCGGTGAAGAACTCGTTGGCGGCCACGGTGCGCTCACCCGATGACGAGCGCACCACAACCTGCGCGTCGAGCGCCAGCATCACGGTGGGGAGGTCCGACGCGGGATCCCCGTGCGCCAGCGATCCTCCGATCGTTCCGAAGTGACGCACCTGGCGGTCGCCTATCTCACCGGCCGTGTGAGCGACTATGGCGCAGTGCTCCTTGAGCACATCGGATCCCTCGACAACCTCGTGGCGCGTGAGAGCACCAATGGCAATGGCATCTCCGTCGTCGCTGATGTAGCTCATGTCGTCCAAACGACCGATATCGATCAGCATCGATGGTGTTGCGAGTCTCAACTTCATCAGAGGCAGCAGGGAGTGTCCTCCCGCCAACAGCTTGGCCTCGTCACCGTGCTGTTCGAGAAGCTGGAGCGCATGCTCGCCGGACTCGGCGAGCTCGTAATCGAACTCTGCCGGAATCATGCTTCACCTCCCGGGGTGTCGGCGGACCCAACTCCGCTACCCGCCGCGGTTGCGTCCGTTCCCCGGGCGTCGACCGACGAACCGGATGCATTTCGAATCGCCGCCCACACGCGTTCGGGGGACACGGGCATGTCGATGTGGTCGATCCCGAGAGGTAAGAGCGCGTCGATGGTTGCGTTGACGACGGCAGGCGGAGAGGCGATCGTTCCCGCCTCGCCGATCCCCTTTACGCCGAGCGGGTTCGTGGTCGACGGAGTTTCCACTCGGTCGGTCTCGAACGTCGGAAGCTCGGCGGCCGAGGGCACCCGATAGTTTGACATCGACGATGTCATTAGCACGCCGTTCTCGTCGTAGACGGCCTCCTCGTACATCGCTTCGGCGATGCCCTGGGCTATGCCGCCGTGCACCTGACCCTCGATGATGATTGGGTTGATCGCCGTACCGCAGTCGTCGACCGCCACGTACTTGAGGATGTTCGTCATCCCCGTTTCGGTATCGACCTCGATCGCACAGAGATGAGTTCCCGACGGGAACGTGAAATTTGGAGGGTCGAAGACGTGCGTCTCCTCGAGCCCAGGTTCGGTTCCCTCCGGCAAGTTGTGAGCCGTCCACGCCGAGAACGCGACCTCGGGGATGGTCTTTGACTTGTCCGGGGCTCCCTTTACCGAGAACGTTCCGCTCGAGTACTCCAGGTCTTCCTCGGACACTTCAAGCTCGTGAGCGGCGATCGTCCTGGCCTTCGTAATGACCTTCTCGGCCGCGTAGTGCAGGGCGACACCCCCGACCGACAGGCTGCGGCTCCCATAGCTGTCCATGCCGAGCGGGCTTATCGCCGTGTCGCCGTGCAGCACCTCGATGTCTTCGAAATCAACGCCGAGCTCGTCGGCAACGATCTGCGACCACGCGGTCACATGGCCCTGACCGTGAGGCGATGTTCCCGTGATGACGGTCACTTTTCCCGTCGGGTGACAGCGGATCGTCGCAGCCTCCCAGCCGCCGGCCACGTAGCGCAGTGATGCCAGCACCTGGCTTGGAGCGAGGCCGCACATCTCGATGTAGGTCGACACACCGATACCGAGCAGCTTGTCGTCACCCGCGTCCCGCCGGCGTTGCTGTTCTGCACGGAGCTCGTCGTACCCGAACATGTCCAACGCCTTGTCGAGGGCGGCCCCGTAGTTGCCCGAGTCAAAGCTCAGGCCGGTGATCACCTCGCGCGCTTCGTCGAACGGTTCGAGGAAATTCAAGCGCCGGAGCTCGACGGGGTCCTTTCTCACCCTGCGAGCAAGTGCGTCCATGATTCGCTCAACCGCGTAGGTCGCCTCGGGCCTCCCCGCACCACGGTAGGCGTCCGTCGGGGTCTTGTTGGTGAACACTCCCGTGCAGGTGAACGAGTAAGCCTGACAGTCGTAGACGCCGTGATAGAGGAACGCACCCAGAATCGGAATGCCCGGTGTGACGAGTTGCAGGTACGCACCCATGTCCGCGAGGAGGTTGGCCCGGAAGCCGACGATCTTGCCATTCTCGTCGGCCGCGACCTCCATGTCCTGAATGACATCGCGCCCGTGGGTGGTCGCGAGGTAGCCCTCCGAGCGGGTTTCGATCCACTTGAGTGGCACCCCAAGCTTGCGTCCAAGCGCGAGACACGTCGCCTCTTCCGCATAGACGTTCAGCTTCGAGCCGAAGCCACCACCGACTTCGGGCGCTACGACTCGCAGCTTCTGCTCCGGCAGTCCCAATGTGAGCGCAAGGGTCACCTTTAGGATGTGCGGAATCTGAGTTGCCGAATAGAGCGTGTACTCGCCCTGCGCGGGATTCGGCTGGCAAATAACTCCGCGCGGCTCGATGGCGTTCGGGATGAGCCTCGGGTGGTAGTACCGCTCTTTGACCACGACCGCCGCATCATTGAAGACTTGATCGACCTCACCTACGTCGAGGTTCCACACATACGATGAGTTGTTCTCGAATTCGTCGTGGACCTTCGTTGCGCCGTCTTGGAGGGCCGCCTCCATGTCGACGACTACATCCAGGGGCTCGTAGTCGACGTCGACGGTCTCGGCGGCATCGACTGCCTGGGCCCGCGTCTCCGCAACGACAACGGCCACGGCGTCTCCGGCAAAGCGCGCTTTGTCCTTAGCGATGGGCCAGTGCTTGGGCGCTTTGATGTCCTCGGTTACCGGCCACGCGCAGGGTAGGCCGTCGGCCCACTCGTCCGCCAGGTCGGTACCGCTGTAGACGCCCTTGACGCCCGGCATCGACGCCGCGCGAGAGGTGTCGACAGAGTTGATGGTGGCGTGGGCGAATGGGCTCCGCACGAAGCTCACCCACAGCATTCCGGGGATCGACATGTCGTCGATGAAGCGAGCGGCTCCGTTGAGCAGTTCCGGATCCTCTTTGCGGAGGATGCCTCCGCCTACGTACTTCTGCGCCTGTTCGGCTACCTGTGCCATGGTCACCCCCTCCTATGTGCTCGCGGGCGAACGCATCTCACCCGCGGCCTGCTGAACCGACTTGACGATGTTCTGATAGCCCGTACAGCGGCACAGGTTGCCCTCGAGACCGATGCGAACGTCCTCGTCGTTCAGGTCATCGTTGTTGGCGATGAGATCGAGGCTGGCCATGATCATGCCGGGGGTGCAGTAGCCACACTGAAGACCGTGGTTCTCGTGAAACGCCTTTTGGAGAGGATGCATTTCGCCATTGCTGGCCAGACCCTCGATGGTGGTGATCTCGGCTCCGTCGGCCTGTACCGCCAGCAGGGTGCATGACTTGGCAGCGTTGCCGTTTACCAGGATCGTGCATGCTCCACACGTCGAGGTATCGCAACCAACGTTGGTGCCGGTCAGTCCGAGCTGCTCGCGCAAGAAGTACACGAGAAGCTGTCTGGGCTCGACCATCCCTTCGTGCTGGACCCCGTTAACGGTGAGCGAGATTCGTCTCAAGGGCCACCTCCTTCCCGAGGTCCATCGAGAGGGAGGCGCGGCGGCAAGGACACCCGGGGAGGATATTTGGGACCCCAGCCCTCGTGACTCAACCCCACCTCCCGCGACAGGACCGACTCCGGCGATAATGAACAGAATCAACGTAGCACTACGTTGCGTTTTGGTCAGAAGGAACTTGAATGTGGGACAGCGAGGGCAATGAATCTGAGTGAAACCGTAGAGGTTCTTGCCGCCGTCGCCGATCTCGAGGAGCGTGGCCGGCCAATGGCTCTGGCCACCATCGTCTCCGTCACCGGCTCGACCTACCGTCGGCCAGGGGCTCGACTACTCGTTCCGGACGAAGGCGACGCGATCGGCAATCTCTCGGGTGGCTGCCTCGAGGGTCAGGTCACTGAGATCGGTCGCGATGTGATGGAGTCGGGCGAAAGCCGCCTCGAGTTCTACGACCTCACGGCCGACGACGAGGTCGTGTGGGGTTGGGGCCTTGGCTGCAACGGGGCGATCGAGGTCTTCATCGAACCCGCCGCCAACGCTGCGGCCAGCGCCGCGGTTCTTCGTCAGGCACTGGAGGAGGAGCGATCACTCGCAACGGTGACCGTGCTGACCTCCTCGGTCGCAGGAGTCGAGCAGGGAGCCAGGATCGTGGTCTATCCGAACGGGGAGGTGACCGGTTCGCTCGGAGACGATGGTGCAACGAGGAGCGCCGCCGACGAGGCATCGCGCGCTCTTGCTGACGGGACGACGAGTGTCGTGGAGCTCGAGACTCACAACGGCGAGGCCAGGCTGTTCGTCGAAGTTCTACGCCCGCCGCTCCGACTGGTCGTGTGCGGAGCAGGTCACGATGCCATTCCGCTCGTCCGGGCGGGGTCTCAGCTCGGTTGGCGGGTCGACGTGGTCGATGACAGAGCCTCGTTCCTCGATGCCGAGCGCTTCCTGGGTGCTCGCTCATTCATCGAGTGCGAGCCCGGCGACGTGATGAAGCGCGCGGACATCGACGAACGCAGCTATGTGGTGGTCATGAGCCACAACTACCTGCGGGATCGGAACTACCTGCGCTCGTTGCTTCCGAGCAAGGCCGCGTACATCGGCATGTTAGGCCCCCACGCGCGCCTCCAGCGTCTGCTTGGTGACCTCGGAACGGAAGGCACCACTCCGACGAGCGAGCAATTGGATCGAACCTACGGACCCGCAGGCCTGGACCTCGGCGGTGAGGGGCCCGAGGAGATCGCGGCTGCGATCGTGGCCGAGATTCTCGCCGTGAGCGGAGGCCGGCAGGCGGGCTTCCTACGTCAACGATCCGGTCCCATCCACGAGCCCACTCAACCGACCACCGCCTGAGAGGAGCGACATGGAGATCACCAACAGCTTCGAGGTGCCCGCACCGCAGGAGAAGGTGTGGAACTACATGCTCGACGTTGAGAAGGTGATCGTGTGCATGCCGGGGGCCTCGCTGACCGAGACCATCGACGACACCCACTGGAAGGGCAAGCTGACGATGAAG
>JACCXF010000259.1 GCA_013697295.1 Actinomycetota bacterium
GCCGGACGATAGGGGCCAGGATCCTCTCGCCCAGCTCGGGGTGCGTCCGCATGACCGCCCACTCCTCCTCTGTGAGGGGGCCGGGCTTCAGAAGGATCTCGTGTGGGATGCCGATCTTGCCGATGTCGTGGAACAGCGCGCCGAGTTCAAGGGACTTGATGCGGTCGTCATCGATACCCAGAGCCTGGCCTACCTCAAGCGACATATCGGTGATCCACCGCGCGTGCGATGAGGTGTATTCGTCCTTGGCCTCGAGAGCGTTGGCCAGGGCTTCGACGGTCGCCAGGAAGGTGTCTTCGAGATCGTCGAAGCGCGTCGCGTTCGAGATGGCCAGCTGGGCTTGGTGAGCGACGCCGCCGAGCAGACGGAGCTCCCGCTCCGAGAAGGTCTTCTCGCCCTCCACTGGGACAGCGACGACGAGCCAGCCGTGTCTTCCATCGAAGGACATGGGCGCAACGCCCACGAGACGGTCGTTTTCGAGCTCGAGACCCATGCTCGCTGCGTAGTCCTTGACCTCGGTCAGGTCCTTCGAGCGCAGCACGAAGGGTTCAGGGTCAATGAACTGGGCCATCAGCTCGGCCGGGACCTCAAAGCGGTCGAGTTGTTCCCGCTGTGCATCGCTGAAGCCGCAGTACCCCGCGGGGACCACCGGGCCGCCTTCCTCCTTCTGCAACCACAAGGAGATCTGATCGCAACCCACGATCGCCCCGGCCTGCTCGACGATCGCGTCCGCCACCTCCTCGAAGTCCGCCTTGGTCATGGCCAGAGTGCGGCTGAAGTCCAAGAGCGCTTCCGCGATGTCCGCCGCCTCCCGAGCACGTTCCGCGTCGCGCTTCTGAGCTTCGTAGAGACGAGCGTTCTCCAGCGCTACCGAGGCGTTACCCCCGAGGACCTCGATCAGTCTGACGTCGTCCTCGTCGAACTGCCCGACGCCCAGCTTGGAAACGACGATGACGCCGATGACGCGGGTCCCGTAGGACAGCGGCACCGCGATCATCGATTCTTCTATCTCGTCGGTTCCCTCCACGTCCTCGGCGAAGTCGCATTCGAGCGCGTTGGGGATCAAGAGAGAGGTTCTGGTCAGCGCCGCGCGGCCGGTGATGCCTTCGCCGACCTCACAGACGAGATTCTCGCTCCGCCATTCTTCGCCCTGGTACGCGCTCAGCTCGCCACGAAAGGCGATCGGGACCAGCTTCCCGTCTTCCTCGATGTAGACGCGCGCGTTGTGGTAGTCGATCAGCGTCCGTAGCTCGTTGGCGATCGTCATTCCGATCTTCTGGACGTCGTTCAAACGGTTCAGCTTCCCCGCCAGGCTCTGCAGCATCTTGAGGTGAGCGATCGAGCGGACATCGCGGCTGGTGGTGCTGGTTACGTCTGGACGTTCTGTCTTGTCCTCCTCAAAGAGAACAACGCGATTCTTGCCGCGCGCCTTCGCCGTCATCATCGCTGCTTCCGCACAGGCAACCAGCTCACGCGGGTTCATGGCGTGCTCCGGGCCCTGGGCAACGCCGACCGACATGGATACGCCGCCAGCCGGATCGAAATCGGTGCGAGACAAACGCTCGGTCAGACGAGATGCGAGACCGAGCGCGTCTCCGGCGCCGCAGGACGGCATGATGATGGTGAATTCTTCGCCGCCAAGCCTGCACACCACGTCCGACGCTCGCACCATGTCATTGAGGATCTCGGCGATGTTCACCAGCGCCTGATCGCCCACGCCGTGACCGTAGACATCGTTCAACTTCTTGAAGTCATCGATGTCGAGCATCAGCACGGTGACGGAGTCGTGGATCCGGCTCGCTCTCGTCAGCTCGGCGCGCAGCCTCTCGTAGAAGAAGCGATGGTTGTAGAGCCCGGTGAGCGAGTCCGTGTGAGCGAGTTGCTCGAGTTGCGCCCTTCCTCTCGCGTTGTCGAGGGCGAGCGCGACGGCGTCTCCGAACCTCTTGGCGAGCTCGAAGTCCTCTTCGTCGAAGGGTCCCGATTCGAGACGGTAGATGTTCAGCGCGCCGTGAAGTGCCCCGCGCGCTACCAGTGGGACGATGATCACCGCTTCCTTCTCGTCCGAAGGGGTTCCCGGGATCTGGACCATGCGCGCGTCGAGATGTGCTTCGTTGCACCAGACCGGCTCCCGATGCTCAACCGCCCAACCGGTGAGACCCTCCCCGGCGACGACCTGATCGTTCATGATCTCGTCCGCGTACTGATCGCGCGCCAGCACGGGGAGAAGGATCGGCTCGGTCTCATGAGCCTGGTAGATGGTCAACGTGTCGTATGGGATGAGGTCGGACAGGGTGTCGGCCACCCGCTCGAGCAGGTCGCCGAGGTGCTGTTCGGAGAGAACGAGGTGAAAGATCTCGGCCAGACGCTTGTATGACTCGAGGCGCGTTTCGATGAGCGCATCACGGTCATTGCCGAGCGCTCGATCAGCGATCGCCATGTTGATCTTCCATCAGGTCCCCAGTTGTAGCGGCAAAGCCCTACCTACCTATCGGCCGACCCACCGGCCCCCTTGAAAAATCCGTCCAATCCCCCAATCCGGCCACGCGGGTGCCGGCGGCGGGTGCCGGCGGCGGGTGCCGGCTTACCCTCCGGAGGCAGACCGTTTTTTAGCCTCTCTCCGGTAACCCGTCACCCGCCAACCAAAACCCAAGGCCAAGGCCAAGGCTAGATAGGAAACACCCGCTGGGTGCGAGGGGGGTCTGGGGGGAGTAGGTCGCCTCGGCGACCGATCCCCCCGGTGGGTTGCCGCAGGCCGGCATTAAGATGCCGGCCGTAGAGCAAGGGTTGCGGCAGCAACCCGCCGCGGGCGGACATCAAAGCAGGGGGTCAGGGTGGCTATCGAGGTTACGGACGAGGCGATCGAGGTGCTTAAGCGGTCGCTCGAGCTGGGTAGTGCCGAGGCTCGGCCGGCCGGCGTCCGCCTGCGGGGGTCGCGCGGGCTCGGAGGGGGTTTCGATATCCAGGTCGAGCTAGCAGATGAGGCGCTCGAGGGCGAGGAAGTCATCGACACCAGGGGGATCCGGCTGTTCATCGACCCCGAGGTCAGACGCGCGATCCCGGAGGCCGTCGTTGCGGTCGAGCCTCAACACGAGACCATCGTCGTCCGACC
>JACCXF010000310.1 GCA_013697295.1 Actinomycetota bacterium
GCCTGCGACGCCGCCTGCTGCACCTGGAAGATGAAGTTCGGCACGTCGTTACGCTCCGGCACGAACTTGCGCATCTCCGACAGTCGAGCCTCGAGTTGAGGAGCATTCTTCTGAAGCTGCTGCAAACGAGCGAGCCTGCTCTCGAGCTCCTGTGTCCGGTTCTCTTCCGCCGTCACCTTGTCGCGGACCTCGGTGAGCTCGGTCTGACGACCCTTGATGAACATGAAGAAGAACACGGCACAAACTGCAAGCACACCCACGATGACGAGTACGAGTCTCGATCTGGCGCTCATCGCTCGCCTCCCTGGAATCGTTCGCTGGCAACACGCTCGTTGAACTCGATCGTGTTGGTGAATCCGATGATCCGTTGCTCCTCGACCTCTTCTTCGGTCGCGTCTTCCAACCAGGTCGCCTCGAAGTCTTTGACCTTGCCGAGGCCGATCAACCATTTGGCGACCCCGGGCATGGTCAGCGACCTGCCGGAGAACGACACGCGTCCGAACGGAGTCTCTTCGTTGATGCGAACCACTGCCGTCTCTGTGCCGACCTGGGTAGCGCCCTCGGTCATACCGGCCGAACCCCTGAACTCACGGAGCCAGACTTCGCCGGGAACGACCATGGCCAACTCGGTCATGACCGCGGGCCAGTCGACATCTCCCGCCATCACCGTCTCGAGGGCAACCTGCTTGTCCTGCACTTCCTGCTCGAGCTGAGCGAACCGCTCGAGTTCCGCTATCTGACTCTCGAGGCGGGAGTTCTGGGTCTGCACCTCGGCGAGCGTGTCTCTCTCGCCGCTGATCTGCGTACCCAGGTAGAACCACCACGCCACCAACAGCACGAACACCAGGACTCCGAGGACCAGCACCGAACCAAAGGTGCGACGCTGGCGCTGGCGCTCGACGTAAGTCTGCGGCAGCAGCTCTATTCGACGCATCATTTGGCGGACGCTCCTATTGCCAGGCCGACCGCTGCAGCAGCGACCGGCTCAACCTGTACGGCCTGCTCTTGTGTCAGACCGGACCTAGCAATATTCATGTCGGCCAGTGAAGTACCGCGCTGAACTTGCAATCCAGAAACATTTTCGAGTTCCTCGGCGAGCCCCGGGGTGAGGGACCCACCGCCCGTCACGATGATCGAGGTGATGCCCTCGCTTTCATCCTGAGAGAGGTAGTAGTCGATCGAACCCCGGACCTCTTCGACAAGCGACGTGACGCGCTCCCGCAACACGCTCGTTGCCTCCGGCGAACCAACGCCGCGACCGAGGTCGAACTTGATCGCCTCTGCTTCCTCGAACGGAACGTCGAGTTCCTTGGCGAGGGCGTTCGTGGCGTCATCGCCGCCGACGAGAAGGATCCGCACGAAGCGGGCCTCGCCGTTGTGATGCACCACGATGTTGGTTACCCCGG
Source organism: Actinomycetota bacterium (assembly GCA_013697295.1). Lineage (GTDB taxonomy): Bacteria > Actinomycetota > CADDZG01 > CADDZG01 > WHSQ01 > JACCXF01. The sequence goes on from JACCXF010000310.1 coordinate 1,407, forward strand.
CTCCCACGTCGACCACGGCTTCTGCGCCGCCCACGCCCATCTCTCCGCGGGCGGATGAGCTGACCGCACGAGCCACTGCGAAGGGCGTCAGATCGACGCCTACCGGGCTCAGGCCCGCCGAGGTGGCGACGCTAACGAAACTCTCGACCATGTCACGTGCTGCGGCGACCAACAGGATCCGCATCATGTGCTCGCCGTTCTCGGTCATGTAGTCCTCGATGAGCTGGAAATCGAGCTCGGCGTCATCGGCGGACATAGGGATGTGGTCGGCCACCTGGAAACGCAAGGAGCTGCGGAATTCCTTCTCGTCCAGGAACGGCAGATCCACCTGGCGGACGACGACGCGCTGGTTAGCGACGCCGATGACCGCCCTCTTGGACTTCAGCTTCGCTCGTTTCCACAGCTGGCTTACGGCGTCGGCTACGGCCGCGGGGTCGCGGATCTCGCCGTCGGCTACAGCGCCGGCCGGAAGGGGAACCTGACCGAATGCCGCAAGCGAGCGGCCGGAACGACCGGTGCCGATCTGTGCGGCGCGCACTGCACTGGTTCCGATGTCGAGACCGATCACCGGAGCGGAGCCGAAAGACATCACGGACCGCCCTCGACCCGAACGGCCCGATCGGACAGGTACCTCTCCACGTCGCGACGCCGGATGCGATAGTTCTTGCCCACGCGGATGGCCGCCATCTGGCCGGACTTGATCAGCCGGTAGACGGTCATATTCGACACCCGCATGACCCGTGCTACCTCGTCCACCGTCAGTAGCAGATCCTCGAACTGCGGTTCCGCCATCGGATCCACCTTCCACATGTGCTCCCGCGTCTTGCCGGGAGAACAACTTTTTCCGGGTTTCGAAGGGATTTTCATTCAACATTGTTAACCCTTACGGTCAAGAGTGGTCTTCGACCACTCGAACGGACAGCTTTAGAGTTACGGCAATGCCATTCACAGAACTAAACTCTCTTACACAGCTTCGACACGGATGGGTTCGTTCTTGATGAGTGGCTCCTTCTTTCGAGTGGTAGAAGCGATCTAGCGGTCGACCTCGCTCCAGGCAGTCGGAGTGACGTCGAGGAACGGGCCCGGCATGTTGTCGAGCCAGCACTGGTTCAGCGTGAACGTGCCTCCACCGTTCATCGCCACGCTCTTGGCGATGATGGTGCCGATGAAATTGAAGCTTCCCTGAGAATCGATATTTCCCTCGGGAAGGAGCAGAACGCCGTTGATGACGGAGTTCGATTCCATCCGCCACGAGCCATTCCTGACGATCAGCACGGCCGACTCCGTCCCGCACGGACCGAGGTTCGCACCCCATTTCACTTCGTTCGTCGTCATCGCCTTGCTGGGGTCCTGGAACTCGACGTACATGACGAAGCTCTTACCGAGCCCGGTCAGGTCTCCGTCCCCGATATTGAAGTTGGCGTTGACCGACAGCGCGACCCCCTGCTTCGTACAGGTCTTCGAGCCGGTCGTCGGCACGTAGCAATAGATCCCGGTGGTCTTCGCCGCATCCTTCAAGGTCAGATAGTCCTGATCCGATAGCGCCGGCTTGGGTGCCACGCGCTCGAAGTCCGCCCGGGTGAATTTCGAGGTAGGAGGCGGCGCGATGCTCTGCCCCGCACAAGGCGTGCTCGTGCTGATAGTCCCACCCGCACCACTCTGGTCCCACTGCGACTGACCCTGGGTGGCGCCGGCGGCATCGTTCGCCACGCAGTTCAGGGGGAACCCCGTCCCGCTGTGCTCCTGGGACGCGCTGTTCAATTTCGGATAGATCGCGCCCAGCGTGTGGGCCGCCGCAGGCGCGCCGGTCGTGGCGCTCAGGCTGGGCCAGAAATCGCCCATCTTGTAATAGGGATCCGACCCCACGAAGGCTAGCTTGCCGCGGCCGACGATGTCTCCGTCCGAGATCACGCTGACCGTTTGGATGTTCGGTGTCCCATTCAGCTCGAAGCTCTGACCGTAGACGCCGATCGGGAGTCCCAAGGCGGAGACCTTGATCACCTGGCGTACAACTCGCTTCGCCTGTGGCTGCCGGCCGGTCGACTCGACCACGAAGTACTGCGCGGCGTCATGGCGAGGAGAGGGTATCGATGCCGGACAGGCAGCAGCGGCCGGAGCGAACCGGTTCGTGCCCGACGCCGTCGGGTTGAAACGCAAGATCTTCGCGTCGTAGCGACCACCGATATCCCCGATCTCGCCGGAACGTTCAACCATGGTGTAACCAGCGCACCCGGAGCCCTTGAAGTCGGCCCAGGTCATGTCACCGCGCCGGATCAGCGAGATGATGCGATCGATGCCCGCCTCCGCGTACGCGAGAGCTGAGGACGCCTTCCGGTCGTCCGTACTGGCTCGCAGGTCCTGGATCGCCACGAAACTGGCGGTCGTCGCAGCAACGGTCAGTACGGCGCCCACCAGCAGCACCGTGACCATCGCCACGCCCTTCTCGTTGTCCCTCATGCGTCGAAACATCACAACCTCACCTTCGGTTCCTGAGCTGCGCCCCGCCATAGAAGCGCTCTGAATGGTCGTCGAGAACGACCCTGAAGTTGAAGATCACGTCGCTGACGTATGACAGTTCCGGATAATCGAGTGTGTCGTTGTTGTTGCCCACCCCTGTGACGCCGTGCGTGGGAGCGTCATCCAGCTCCGCCGCCGTCACCACTCCGTCGGCATCCCAGTCGTAGGTGAGGAAGTTGCTCCCGTAACTGAACATGTCCAAGCCTGCAATCTCTCGCGCGCCGTTCACCAGCAACTCGCCGTTAAGCATGATCTGTCCTTCTGCACTGTCGTACGCGTAGGTCAAGACCTCGATGTCCCCCGCCGAGTTGGGGTTGTCGTACGTGCCGCTCGAATCGAAATCGATCTTCACCGTGTAGCCGTTGGCATCAGCATCCTCGATCAACGTCGCCTCGCGCGTGTCTCTGATCATCCGGTTCAGACCGAGCCGCGCTTCCTGCGTGACTCGAGCAACCGAACGGGCCGTGTCCGACCCGCGGGTTCCCGAGAAGGCAGCCTGCATGAACACCGTCGTGAGTATCGACAGGATGAAGAACGTGATGAGCATCTCGATCAGGGTGAACCCCGATTCGTTTGACCTGGGCATCTTCATCGTCGATCCACCGCCGCACAGTTGAGACTGCCGAGTGACAACTGGAGAGCAGAGGTTGCTTCCGCACTGTCGGTCGGGGCTGTATCGATGCGCAGCGCCCCCCCGATGTCGGCCGAGGCCGTCTTGCCGTTCGCGACATCCTTCTGGAAACCGGTGGTGGTGACGTTGTAGAGGCTCGACCAACCGTTCAGGTAACCGCTCTTGCCGCTCGTCGTGTCCTCGAACAGGTAGATGTCCTGCGCAGCGGTCGCGCCGTCGTAAACGAGGGGGTTGGTCTTACCCGCTCCAACCCCATAGGTGCCGAGTACGTCGGTCGTGTTGCCGGTGAGGTTCAGGGTCGTGTACCCCGAACCCGTGAAGTTCCCGTTGTTGGTGGGGTCGCTCCAGAACTTCATCGTGGCCGTCCACGTGGGACTGGCGACGGTCGTTGCACCGACCGCGGTCGCCTTGCAGTCCACCGTCGCCGTGAAGTTCGAGATCTGGATGACAGAGCCGGGAGTCGTGGGGATGAACGTGGTCGGCAGCAGCTGGACGTCGTTGACCGTAACGGTTGCCTGCGTCGCAACACCGCGTCCGGCGGTACCGAGGCCAAGGGTCTCGGCGAACGTGGACCCGCTGGCGCCAGTTTCGGTCCCGAGGGTGCGCGGCCGGACCGACAGGATGTGCTTCGCAGGATTCAGATGCTTGGCGAGGTAGCTCGCCTGAGTGTCCACCCAGAGGTCCTCTTGACCGAGGAGCGAGTCTAGGAAGAATCCACCCCGTGCTTCGGGAAGCTCGTTGGCCACCGTCACCTCGAGTCCGGGCGCCGGGCCGGAGGCGGACGTGCCGCCCAGGCCGGCAACCAGGGGGCTCCCGCTCAGATCGTCGTTCACTACGGTTCCCGCCGAGGCGGAGGATCCGCTGGGGGTCTGGTTGGGGGGGCTGTCGTACGCCACGTCCACTCCCTTGTATTCGTCCATCAACGTGGCGTTCGTGTTTCCCGTCACCGATTCGGTCAACGTCAACGACCCGCCGGTGACGATCTGCGTCGCCGTCGAAGCCGACCTGGATTGGATGTTGGACTCGGCGAGACCCAGCTTGGCGATCAGCTCGGCCTCGGACGAGCCCGACGCATAGGTCGTAAGGGCCTGGAGCGCATAACTGATCTTGGCGCTCCCTTGCAGACGCACCACGCCGAACTTACGGTCGCTGAGGAGGCTGGTCATGAGATAGCTACGGGGTTGTCCACCCGCCTGCCATGTCGTGGTGACCTTCATGAGAACCAACGTCGCCGCCGGGAGATCCAGGTTCCCGGCCGCGTTCCATGCATAGCCGGCCGCGGGTGCGACCGGCGTGTAGCTCACCGTGTTGGTGCCGGCCTCGACGGGCTTGACGAACTGTGAGACGTACGTGACCGTGTAGTCCGCCGGAAGATCTTGAGGGCATCCCGGGATCGTGGAGGTCGAGGTGCATCGTGTGGTGAACGTGTAGTTGGGCGTACCTGCATAGGTCTGGTCAGCGTTGAGAGTGGTGATACCCGGGAAGTACATGTCCAGCAGATCGACTCGCTTGTTCTGAGCTGCGTAGGAGATGTAGTACGGGAGGTCTCGAGCGTGCTCCATCGCCTTCAAACCGGCGTTCTTCGCGACGGTTCCGGTGCGCGCCAGAGAGGCAGCCTTCATGGAAGTCGCCAGTAACGGCACGATGCCGAGTGTGATCAAGGAGAAGACGAGGAGAGCGGCGAGCACCTCGATTAAGGTAAACCCGCGCTCGGTGCGTCGGCGGAGTCGGATCATTCTCGTTCCACCACTCTTCCCGTGAGCGCGGCGACCTCGATAGTTCTCTCGCCCTGAACGCCGTCGCGCGCCAACGTCAGCTCGCCACCCGTGGAGTTGCCACGGGCGTAGAAGAAGACGGTCTTGGCAGCACTCGCGTTCGCCACGCCTGCGCCGGCAAGCTCGGTCTTACACACAGAGGTGAGGGTCGTGGTGTCGGCGAACGGGGCGTCGACTACTCGAACGTCGGTCGGCAGGACCTTGGCGCTGCTCCCCATCTCGCAGCGATCCGCTGCGTTGGCGATCGTGGGGTCGTAGACGAGGGTGCCCCACTCATCGGAGTTCGCCTGTCCCGGAAGGAACCAAGCGCCGTAGACGACGGGGTGGCTGACCGAGTCAGCCTGACTCTGCAGTTGCCGCAGCTGCGCGGTCACTTGCTGGCTGGCACTGGCGACGCTGCGAACGAACCAATAGTGCCGCATAGCAGCCGCGCCGAGGCCCATCATGATTAAAGCCATAACCATGACGACCAAGAGTTCGATCAAAGTGAATCCGCGTTCTTGTCTCATGTCCCTCGATTAGGTGAGATGGAACCGATCCGTACAATGTGTAATCGGCGGAACAG
>JACCXF010000352.1 GCA_013697295.1 Actinomycetota bacterium
TCGCAGGAAGCTTCGCCGGTCGATAACGGACATCGGATACCCCCGGGGTCGAGTGAACAAGGACCTTTCACCCTAAGGGGAGAGATTTCGCGCTTCCAGGCCCTTGCGAGGGAATCGAGTGCCCGAACGCTAATGTCCCAACCTCCCCATACTCTGGAACCGTGGACCCGACGCGGATCTTCGGGGGGTTGAACGACGAACAACGCTCCGCTGTGGAGGCGGTGCGGGGGCCCCTGTGCATCCTTGCCGGGGCGGGGTCGGGCAAGACGACGACGATCACTCGCAGGATCGCCAACCAGGTCGCCGCCAGGGTATTCCAGCCGGGGCAGATCCTTGCGGTCACGTTCACGGACAAGGCTGCCGGCGAGATGCGAGGGCGTCTGGAGACCCTCGGGGTGCAGGGGATCCGCGCTCGCACTTTCCACTCCGCAGCCCTGGCGCAGCTCCGGAACCTGGCCTCGGAGTCACCAGGCCAGATCCTGCCCTCGAAGGCCATGGCGCTGCGTCAGATCGCCAACACCCTTCCGAAGCCGTACAAGTTCCGACCCGCAGCCGACCTGGCCACCGAGGTCGAGTGGGCGAAGAACCGGCGGATCGCTCCGAGTGACTATCTGGCCTCTCTGAAAGACCGGGAACCACCCATTCCCGCGGACCTCATGGCCAGCGTCTACAAACGCTACGAAAGCGGCAAGAACGATCGGGGGCTCATCGATTTCGAGGACCTGCTCGAACTCACGATCCAGATGTTCCAGCAAGATCAATTCGCGCGCGAGCGGTTCATCGAGCGGTACCACGCCTTCACGGTCGACGAATACCAGGACGTGAACGAGCTCCAGGAAACGCTCCTGCGCGAATGGCTGGGGCCGCGCGACGACCTCTGCGTCGTCGGCGACGACTACCAGTCGATCTACGGTTTCACGGGGGCGACGCCGGTGCATCTGTTACGGATGCCGCAGCGCTTCGCCAACACGAAGGTCGTACGTCTTGAGTTGAACTACCGCTCGACGCCGCAAGTCCTCGCCATAGCGAACCGCCTCGTGCCGAGCCTGGGCGGCGCCGAGAAGGTTCTGCGCGCGGTGCGCGAACAGGGACCGGACCCGCAGCTTCGCTTCTTCTCCGCCGCCGGCGGCGAGCCGAAGTTCGTCGTCGGTCGCGTCCGCGCCCTCATCGCCGAGGGCGTCCCACTCGAGCAGATCGCCATCCTGTATCGCGTCAACTTCCGCTCAGAGGACTACGAAGAAGCGCTGGCGGCCGCGAACATCCCATATCAGGTGAGGGACGGGGCGTTCCTCTCCCGGCGAACCGCCCGGCAGATGTTGGGCACCCTGAAACGCTCGAGATCGACTTCCGTCGCAAGCGAAGTCGACACCATCGCCCAGCGTTCCGGATACGTGGAATCGCCGTCAGACGATCTCGGCGACCAGGAACTGACCCGCCAGAACGACCTCGCTCGATTCATCCAGTTGGCGAGCGAGTTCGATGACGGCGCTCTTACCTGCGCCGAGTTCGCTGCCGACATCGAGTCCCGATTCGGTTCGGAGGGGGACGGCAGGGGCGTCCAACTCTTGACCCTCCACCGCGCCAAGGGGCTGGAATTCGAGGCGGTCCTCCTCCCCCGCGTGGAAGAAGGCGAGCTGCCATTCCGTCGCTCCAAGTCAGACGAGGCCGTGGCGGAAGAGCGACGCCTCCTCTACGTGGGCATCACCAGGGCCAAGACGCACCTGTCGATCTCCTGGGTCAGTGACGGCAAACGACAGGGCAGCCGCTTCGTGGGCGAACTTCGTCCTCCACACCGCATGGGAAGCAAAGCCGGGAGCGGTGCCCCGGCGGAGGAGCCTGCGGAGCAGACGATCGCCGCGGCGCCAGGGATCGAGCTCGAGCTATCCGGCGGCTACTCCGGCACCGTGATCGAAGTGGAGCCGGACGGAGTGACCGTTGAGCTAGCAGGAGGCGGCCAGCTGCACGTCCCTTACGGAGATCGAGTCACATCCAACGGCACGACCCTCGCGCTCGGCCCACCCCACAACGAGCCCGACCCGACCACCCTGGATGCCCTGAAGAAATGGCGCCGCGACCGGGCGAAGGAGGACGGCGTCCCAGCCTTCGTGGTGTTCCACGACTCGACCCTCCAAGAGATCGCATCCCGAAGCCCCGAGTCACTCGACGACCTGGTGACGATCCCAGGAATCGGCCCGACGAAAGCTGAACGCTACGGCCCCCAACTCCTCGAGCTCCTAGCGAACCTGAGTTAGGCGATGCCTATGCGTAGGTTGCGGGTGTGGGACTCGCCGTCTTCGTCGACGAGGTCGAAGGTGACTCGCTGCCCGGGACGGAGGAATCGGAACATGCTGGTCTCGATGCTCGTGGAGTCGATCGGGAACGTCGTCTCGCCATCGTCCGCGACGAGCGAGCCCGTACGGGTCAACGAGTCGTAGCTCTTGACAGTCGCCTGCGGCATGCGTCTCCTCGTTCGCTGGTTCCGTAGCCAGGATAACCGCCCACGTCGTTCGGGGTTCTTGGGTTCGGGAGACGTCGTGCCGGAGGGGCGACTAGAAAACGGTGTGGAGTCCCCGGAGTGCACGACGGCTCCCGAAGTGTGGAGTCCCCGGAGTGCACGACGTCTCTCGAGGGCCCCGAAGCGTGCCGGGGATTCAGCTTTCGAAGCCGAGGCGGTCGAGGGCGTGGGCTCGACGCTGCCAGTCTTTCTCGACCTTGACGCGTAGGGCGAGGAAGACCTTGCGACCGAAAAGCGTTTCGATCTCCTCACGCGCCTCGGTACCGACCTCTTTGAGGATGACTCCGCCCTTGCCGATCACGATGCCCTTCTGGGACTCCCGCTCGACGTAGATACGAGCGTTGATCTCGAGGAGTCCGTCGTCCCTCTCCTCGTAGTCCTCGGTGACGACCGCTATCGAGTGAGGGATCTCATCTCGTGTTCGGGACAGCAGTTTCTCTCTCACGAGCTCCGCAACGAACACTGGAGGCGGTTGATCCGTGTTCATCCCCGGGGGGAAGTATTGAGGGCCCTCCGGCATCCGTGCGACTACCAGGTCGCGCACCAGGTCTAGCCCGTCGCCGGTCAACGCCGATATCGGGATGAACTCATCGAAGTCACCAAATCGTGCCACCGCCGCGAGGGCAACCGCGACACTATCTTTGGCGGTGATGTCGACCTTGTTCACGATGCAGAACACGGGGCAATTTGCCGCGCGAAGATCGCCTGCGACCTTCTGGTCGCCCCGCCCAACTCCGGCCTTCCCATCCACGACGAAGAGCGCTAGATCCACATCGGACCACGCCGATCGCACGACCTGATTGAGTCGCCGTCCCAGGAGGGTCCTAGGCTTGTGGTAGCCGGGGGTGTCGATCAACACCACCTGGCTCGACTCGCCGTTCAGGACGCCCCGGATAGCGCTGCGCGTTGTTTGAGGCTTGTCGGACGTGATGGCGACCTTCTCTCCAACGAGTCCGTTCACCAGCGTTGACTTACCGACGTTGGGGCGGCCGACGATAACGACGAAGCCTGAGTGAAAGGTCACTCGAGCTCTGGCTCGGGCCCCGCCACCTTCTTGATGACGACCTTCTGTATGCGGCGGCCCGTAACCCGTTCCGTTACGAATTCGATGGAGTCGAAGCGCACTGCCTCGCCGCGCGTGGGGACCCGGCCGGTGAGTCCGAACACCAGCCCGCCCACGGTGTCCCACTCCTCGTGTGGGAGGTCGACATTCAAGAGCTCGTTGACCTCGTCTATCGGCATCTTGGCGTCCACCCGGATCGTGTTCTCGTCCACGGGTTCGACGAGAGGTTCCTCCTGGTCGTACTCATCCACGATCTCGCCAACGATCTCCTCGATGACATCCTCGATCGTCACGAGCCCTGCCGTTCCGCCGTACTCATCAACGACTATCGCCATGTGGATCCGCTGTGACTGCATCTCTCGCAAGAGATCGGCGACCTTCTTCTGCTCGGGGACGAACAGGGGCGCCCGACCCATCGAGGACACTTTCGATCCATTGGGGCTTCTTGTGCGCTTGAGTAGGTCTTTCGCGTAGAGGACTCCGACGATGTTGTCGGTATCACCCTCATATAGGGGGATACGGGAGTACCCCGCTTTCACGATCGTCTCCAGTGCCTCATCGATGCTTGCGTCGGAGCGCAAGACGATCATGTCGGTGCGGGGGACCATGACCTCCCGGACCACCGTGTCTCCAAACTCGAAGACCGAATGGATGAGCTCACGCTCCTCCTCCTCGATCTCTTCTTCCTCCTCGGCGATGTCGGTGAGATGGCGGATCTCTTCCTCGGTGACGAACGGGCCTTTCGGAAGGCCGCGGCCGGGGAGAGGCACCATGACCAGGTTCGCGAACCAGACAAGAACCTGGCTCACCGGCTGCAGGAGCCTTCCGAGGAGGAACACCGGCCGCGCCAGGAGCAGCGACGCACGCTCTGTGTATCTGACAACGTAGGTCTTGGGGATGACCTCCGCGAAAACGAAGATGATGAAGGTCATCGCTGCTGCGGCGATCGCCTCACCGCCCGTTCCAAAGCGCCGAAGGGCGAGGGCCGTGGCAAGGGAGGTGCCCGTCAGATGAGCGATCAAGGTCAACAACAACACGGAATTCAGGTAGGGGGCGGGGTCCTCGACCATGCGCACGAGCAGCTCCCCGTTCTTGCGCTTCTCCCGTGCGAAGTGATGGGCCTTCACTCGCCCGATCCTGCTGATGGAAGTCTCGGCTGCGGCGGTCACCGCCGCTAGAAGCAGCAGCACGAAGATGATGACGAGAACCAGGAGATCGCTCATCTAGGTGGTCGTGGGAACGTACGACTCGAGTATCTCGGTCAATCGTCGCTCCATCTCCGATTGATCCGTCTTTCCCTGATGGTCGTAGCCCAGTAAGTGAAGGATCCCGTGCACCAGCAGGACGTTTAGCTCACGGTCCAGCGAGTGATTCAGCTTCTCGGCGTTAGCGCGCGCGATCTCAGGACACAGGACGACATCCCCCAGCATCGACTCGTTCGCCTCCTCGTCATCCATCATCGGGAAGGACAACACATCGGTCGCGTAATCATTGCCCGCGAAACGCGCGTTGAGGCGGCGGATGTGGTCCGCCCCGATCAGCAGGATGGAGAGCTCGGCCGACTCGTCCAGACCTTCTTTGTCCAGTACGTGCCGGGCGAGGCTGGATAGGCTCGGTTCGTCGACCGAGAGTTCTTGCTCGTTGGCGATGAAGACCTCCACTAGGGCCTCGTTGCACCCTCCGAGTACACACGATACGCCTCGACGATGTCCTGCACGATCTTGTGGCGCACAACATCGCGCGCGTCGAGATGCGTGAAGTTGACGCCGGCGATCCCGTCGAGGATCTCCTCGACCACGACGAGTCCGGACCGTGTATTGGTGGGCAGGTCCACTTGCGTGATGTCCCCTGTTACCGCGGCCTTGGAACCGAAGCCAAGCCTCGTCAAGAACATCTTCATCTGCTCGGGAGTGGTGTTCTGGGCCTCATCCAGGATGATGAATGCATCGTTGAGCGTTCGACCGCGCATGAAGGCGAGCGGAGCGATCTCGACAGTTCCTTGCTCGACAAAGCGCTGGAAGGTGTCTGGTTCGAGCATCTCGTACAGCGCGTCGTACAGAGGGCGCAGGTA
>JACCXF010000355.1 GCA_013697295.1 Actinomycetota bacterium
GTCTCCGGCAGGTGAGGTCGGTGATCGCACCGAGCGGCATGGACCCGATGCTGCGGGCCAGCACGCCCTGGGAGCGAAGGATCCGCTCGTCGCTCACAACCACGAGGTCGGAGCGCCAGCCGAGGTAGCGCCACAGCAGCCGCACCAGGAACAGGCCCGCCACCACCACCGCCACGCCATCCACGAGGTCGTTGCCGCCCTCAGGGGTCAGGAGGCCGGCGGCCAATCCCAGCAGGCTCACGACCAGGAACGCGACCGCCGGGCGAACGAGGGCGATCGGGTGCTTCCTGAGTTCGAGGACGATCGACTCGTCGTCGCTCAGGTAGCGGTTCGCCCACCTCACGCGGCATCACCCACCGGTTCCAACCTCAGCAGCCTCATGAGCAACAGCATAGAGGGGGGCGGGCGACAAGTCGGGAGATCGTCGCGGGGACTCCCCGGGTCAGGCGGCGCTCCACCATTCCAATAGCAGCCGCCGGGAGCTTCGTAGGTGTTCCCGCTCGCGCGAGAAGACTTCGAGCGTGATCGTGCCGTCGTAGCCGGTCGCCTTGAGCTCCCGGAGCCTCGACCTCCAATCGATCGCGCCGGCCCCCAGCGGAAGATGAAGATCGTCGCCGCCCCCGCGGTTGTCGGACAGGTGAACGTGGGCGAGGCGGTCGCCGAACGCCTCCAGCAGCTCGGGCGTTCGGTTCGACCCTCCGCGCCCCAGGTTGAGGTTCGCGTGGCCGACATCGAGATGGAAACGCGCGTCCGGGACGGCATCGAAGATCGCGCCCAGGTCTTCGGGGGCCGAGAACATGCGGTCGAGGTTCTCGACCATCAGGGTGATCCCACGCCCCGCCGCGTCCTGCGCCAGCTCCGCGATCGCCTCTGCATTGCGTGCGCGGATCTGCTCCGGGGAGTGCAACGGCACGCGCTGATCTGGGTGAACGTTAACGAGTTCGACCCCGGCGTCCGCGAAGCAATCGAGCCCTCGCCGGTAAAGATCGCGCGCCTGGGTGCGAAGCTCGGGCCAGGGCGACGCGATCGGGAGATGCCATGCGGTGTGCCCCACGACCGATAGACCGAGGTCCCCCAGCAGTCGCCCCACCTCTTTCCCATCCGGAAGCCATGCGGCGGGAGGCTCGAGGGTGAGGTCGATGAAGTCGAAGCGGTCCTCATGGATACGGTGTATCTCCTTGAGGACCGAACGCCCCGGGAAGTTCATGGCTCCGACCAGCACGAGACGATACTGACACGCCTCGCGAGAGGGGGCGCGGGTCTTGTAAAGCATGTGAGCGCGACGGGGGTGGGCCCTCTGCGAGATATCGTGGCGCCATCGATCGAGTGGAGAGGATGGGGTGAACGGATGAACCCACCCAAGAAACCACAACGCGCTGCGTTCTTCGATCTCGACAAGACCCTCATCCCGGGGTCCAGCCTCTTCCTTCTCGCCCGAGGGTTGTACGAGCGGGACATGTTCCGGGTGCGCGACATCATGCAGTTCGCCTTCGGCCAAGCCGTGTACAGGCTCGGGGGCGAGCGACGTCGAGGTATGGACATGTCGCGCGAGTCCACGCTCGAGTTCGTTACGGGAAGAAGTCAGGCGGAACTGGCCGAGTGGGGACGGGAGATCGTCGAGGAGCGCATCCTTCCACTCGTCTATGAGGACATCGTGAGCGTGATCGATGGTCACCGCGACAAGGGGGAGCTCACGTTCCTCGTTACGGCGGCCCCCATCGAGCTCGCCGGCACCGTGGCAGAGGAGCTCGGGATGACCGGAGCGATCGGAACGATCTCGGAGATCGATTCGGCGGGTTACTACACGGGTCGTCTCGTCGGCGAGGTGATGCACGGGGCGGCCAAGGCCAAGGCCGTAGCCGAGGTCGCGGCGGAGCACGGTATCGAGCTCGGAGAGTGCGCTGCGTACTCGGACTCGACCAACGATCTCCCACTGCTCGAGTCGGTTGGATTCCCGCATGCAGTCAACCCCGAACACGAGCTGAGACGCATGGCGATGAGCAACGGGTGGCCGATCCACGAGTTGCGGACCCGCAGGCGCGCTCTTCTCGTAGGTATCCCCGCGGGACTGGGCGGCGCCGCGTTGATTGGTTCCGGCATCGCGATCGGGATGGCGGTCGAACGCAGACGTCGCTCAAGCTTCGGCACCCTCGAGCGCGCTCTCGACCGCGTCAGACGCTAACGGCCCGCCCGCGCGGCGGCGAGAGTGCTCTGTGGTGAAGTCGCCCCGTGCCGCGTCCGGTTCTTCATCCTGCACTTTTTAGCCGCTTGTCACCGGCCCGGTCACTCGGGGCGGACATCTGGAAGGTCGGGCGAGACCGCGCCGTCGATCGCGCGCGCCGGGCCGGGGATGCGGCTGTAGTGACCCACGACGTCGAACCACCTCTTAGC
>JACCXF010000059.1 GCA_013697295.1 Actinomycetota bacterium
GTCCTTAACTCCTTTCCGGCCCCGCGCGCGAAGCCGAAGAGGCGGACGTAGCCGAGATCCGAATCCTGCATCCGAGCCACGAGGTTGGGTAGCTCGATCGCCTCGCGGGTGATCGTAAAGTCCAGGGACGAGCCTTCGCGCTCAACAGTCAAGCGGACGTCGGTCCCTTCCGGGCCCTTGATGCGCGTCACTGCCTCATCAACGTTCTGGTTCGAAGCCTCGCGACCGTCGATCGCAGTGATGCGATCTCCACGCTTCAGTCCCGCCTCCAGCGCTGGGGTCGAGGGGAGCACGGAGACGATCTCTAGCGTCCCCGCCTTGTTCTTGAGCCACACGCCGATACCAGAGAACTTGCCCGACGTGTAGTTCTGAAACTCCGCATAACTTTGGGGTGTGTAGAACAGTGCGTAAGGGTCGTCGGATCTCTTCAGCGCCTCGACCATGCCCCTGATGGCACCGCGTGTTAGTTCTTCTTCGGACGGAGGGTCGACTGCAGTGGTCCGGATCCGGTTGAACGCATCGTCCACGACGTCCGAGCCCGATGAGGAACCGCCACCCCCGAAGAGGGGGAAATCGGAGGAACCGTCACCCAGCGAGTAGCCGGTCCCGAACGCAACCATGAGTAGCAGAAGAGCACTGAGCCCAACGAGGGAGAGCTTCTGCCACCGTTCCATGGCTAAAGGGTAGATGCTCCGGGGGCCCTACTGGAGATAAGGCATCGGATCCACGGGGGACCCATTCACCCGTACCTCGAAGTGCAGGTGAGGCCCGGTGCAATAGCCGGTGCAGCCCACGGCCCCGACCTGCTGGCCGCGCTCGACGCTCTCTCCGCTTGAAACGGAGAACGCCGACATGTGGTTATAAGTCGTCGCTAGGCCGCCGCCGTGATCCACGATAACGACGTTGCCGTAACCGCTCATCACGCCGACGTAGGTCACCGTGCCCGCGTCCGCCGCCCACACCGACGAGCCGTACGCTGCACCGATGTCGATGCCGGCGTGCAACGTTCTGGTGCCGAAGATGGGGTGGATGCGGTATCCGTAACCGGACGTCACCGACCCATTCGCCGGCCACAGCAGCTGGCCTCCGCCCTGAGGCGAACCGACCGAAGGAGCGGGACCGCTTCCGCCGGTGGGCGCCGACAGGATCGCCTGGATCTCGCTCGAATCGGCCTCGAGCTGCGCATCGATGCGTTCGAGCCGAGCCTGACGTGAACGGATCCCCGACAGGATGCGCCGCTTCTGGCTGATGGCTTCCTCGCGGGCCGCCAGCACGTTCGCGCGCTGCTCGCGCAGCGTGTAGACCTGTGCGCGATCCTGCTCGAGCCGGAGCTTCTGCGACGCGATCTGATTCTTGTTCGCCTCGACCTCTGCCCGGCGCTCGTCGGTGATCTCCTCGAGGCGCTGGATCTCGACGATCAGTTCCGAGTCCGTGTTCATCGCGGATTCGTAGTAGGTGAATCTCTCGACGAGGTCGCTGAAGTCCTCTGCGGAAAGAAGGCCGTCCATCGGGGCCGAAGGTCCGGCGACGTACGCCGCCACCGCCCGGTCCTGGAACGTCTTCATTCGCGCTTCGAGTTGAGCCCGGTATTCGTCAAGCTGTTCCGAGAGGACGGTGAGACGTTGCTGTGCTGCGGTCAGCTCGGCGCGCACGTCTGCGATCTCGAAGTCGAGACGTGCGACCTTGCCGCTGAGCGTTTCTACTTCGCGTTCGGCCGCCGCGCGCTTCTGGTCGAGAGCCTGGATGCGTTGGTCCAGCGAATCTCCCTGCTGGTCCGTCTTCTCGATCTTGTTCTCGACCTTGTCCTGCCGCTCCTGGATCGAGTCGAGGCGATCCTGGGGGCCCGCCGCAGCGGGAATCGCAAGCAGCGCCAGCGATCCCAGCGGGAGAAGAGCGATGAGGCCCCGGCGCACGCTTGAGCCCGGGCGGAATCTATTCATTAGCAACATATTCAACACCAGTCACTGAGGTAACGGAAGGAACCTGCGGGCCCCACGGAAGGAACCTGCGGGCCCCCTTGTGGTCGTCGGCCCCTCATGGGCCCCCCTTTAGACCTCCAGGAAGCGCCGAAGGGCCAACATCGAGCCCACGATTCCGATACCGGCACCCACGAGGATCAGAAGGGCGAGCACCCACAGGATCTCACTTGTCGAGAACTCGAAGACGGGGCCGAGGAACTGCAGGAAGTTCCCCACTCGCGAGAAGAGGAACTCGTTCGAGAGCAGCACCACCAAACCCGATACCAGGGCGCCGACCATCGCGGCGAACACCCCCTCCAGCATGAACGGGATTCGGATGAACCAGTTGGTTGCGCCCACCAGCTTCATGATCCCGATCTCATCCCGTCGCGCGTAGATCGCGAGCCTGATCGTGTTCGCGATAAGAGCTGCTGCTGCGACCAACAGGATCACGGACATGGCCAGGGTAATCGTTCGCAGTAGAGAGTTCACCTGCAGCAGGCGCTTGATGATGTCGCCTCCGAAGTTGACGGAGTCGACGCCGGGGGCGCCGCGGATGCGCGCCGCCACCAGTT
>JACCXF010000070.1 GCA_013697295.1 Actinomycetota bacterium
TGCTCGTCGCCGGTGTCGGCAACCCGTGGTTGCGGGATCTCGATTTCGGCCCACAGTTCGTCCGGCGGATCCAAGCAGAAGAGTGGCCGCGCGACGTAGCGATCGAAGATGCCTCGTACGCGGCTCACCGGGTGCTCCATCTGCTCCAGGATCTCCGGCCCCAGCGCGTCGTATTCGTCTCGGGCTTCCCGCGCGGCGACCCACCGGGCACCCTTCGCCGCTACCCGGTCGATCAGGATGCTCTTCCGGACGATGACGAGATCGCGGAGCGACTCGGCGAGGCAGCGGGAGGTGTGATCGATTTCGACCACACATTGATCGTGGCTCGCCACTTCAAAGCGTTGCCCCACGATACGGTTGTCATCGAGGTCGAGGCTGAGGACACCGCGTTCGGGACGGGTTTCTCCGATCCCGTCGAGGCGAGCGTTGAACGTGTCCTCGAACTCGTCAAAGAAGAGGTAGCTCGATGACACACGAAACCGATCCTCGGGACGTCGCCGCCGAGACAGAGGAGCTCGAGCTCGACGATGCCTTCGCGCACATGGGTCGTCTGATCGATGAGCTCCAAGGTGCCGAGAACGAACAGGTGCGCGACAAGGTCTTCGAGTTGCTCGACTGGATCGATGGCTTCCATCGTGAGGCGGTCGCGCGCATCGTGGGTCTCCTGCCCCACGAGGCCCTGCAGGCGCTGCATGAGGATCCGGTCGTGGCGCGGCTTCTCGAGACCTACTCGGAGGAGGAAGAGGAGGAGGTTGAGGATGTCGCGACGTCCTTGGAGGATGCCCTCGATGAGATCCGCCCCTATCTCCACTCTCACGGCGGCGAGATGGAGGTGCTAGGAGTATCCGGCGGGGTCGTGAGGTTGCGGTTGATGGGCTCGTGCCATGGGTGCCCCTCGAGCACGATCACACTCACGCAAGGTGTCGAGGGGATCCTCAAAGAGAGATGGCCGGGCTTCCGCAGGATCGAGGTCGAGGGTCTCGAGGAGCCGGCGGCGCCTCAGAGCGTCCTACAGATCCAGACCCTCCGGAAGGGATGACGCTCTCGCTTGACGAGATCGTCTTCAGAACCCGCGCGCTCGCGCAGGCGCATCCGTTCTCGGTGCGTGCACAGGCCTATCTGACTCGGACGGTCGCTCGCGAGCGCGAGAAGCAACCTGCCGAAGAGATAGGGATCTGGGCCGGCTACGCCATCACGGTCGGCTACTGCCTCCGCCGGGTGGAAGAGGTCGATGCAGGGGAGGACGGCTTCGTGCCTCCAAGTGATGCCGCGTCCGACCTCGACGTTGCATCGGACGACGTCGCCGACCGGATCCGTACGGATCGTGCCGACGGGCTGCTGCTCTACGACGAGCCTCTTGTGATCCAGGCTCTCGACAGGATCATCGCCGGAGAGATCGACCGCCGCTTGTCCCACGGCTCCGACGAGATCGATAGCGAGACCTTCGCAGCGCTGGAGAACTACATCGCGTGGTGGACGCTCAAGGGGTATGCGCTGCGGGTCGCGGAACAGATCGCGCCGGAGCCGCCCGGAGACGTCGCTAGGTGAAGTGGTCCTCGATCACGGCTAGTGTCGCGTCGTCGACGGCTTTCCAGTCGCGTTCGTTGTCCTTGTTAACCGTCACCGAGTTCGGCAACAGCAGCACGTTGGTGACGCCGTCCACTTGCACCAGTGCGAGCACGAGAGGTTCGTCCGGTTGGTCGTCGGCCGCGAAGAACCGACCTTTCGCCTCCTCCTGAACCTGACGGTTGAGGACGTATCGGTGCGCGTTTGGATTCGGAGTCTCTTCGATCCGGATGCTCAGCTTGTCCAAGGGCCAAGTCTACGCGCGCCCCGGGCAGCGATTACGATATCGAGCGTCTGAAGGGCAGCGGCGGCGGAGGTTTCGATGCCCAGCAGTGGTGAGATGTGTGAGTACCCCGGCACCTTCGTCGACGACCACGGGCACGAGGTCGGGATGATCGAAGGTGCTCTATTCCCCCCATGTCCCGACGGTCACACGTGGTGGTGGCATGAGGATCTTCCGATAGCAAGACAGATGCGATGGGAAGCGTCGCGGCCCCCGCGCCCGGGCGGTCTGCGCGATCTGGTGACGGAACGGATGAAGAGGCAGGGCGCTTCAGACGACGAGATCCAGGACGCCCTGAGACGCATCACCTGACGGGTTAACCGAGGCCCGAGGTCTCTCCCGGGGGCCGGGGTTCCGCAGGAGATTCACCTTGGAGCTCACCGTCGGCCGGCTCCTCAGCCTTCGAGCCCGGCTTGGCGCCGCGGTAGCCCTCGGGGGTGTCCCCGGGGCCGGCTGCGGGCCGCTCGATGTTCTCCGTCGAGTGCGCGATCTTCCCGGCCTGCGGGGTCGCGTGGCGGCCCACTTTCCTCAGCGGGGCGTCGTCTTTCGGGCAGGTACCGTGATCCTCGTCGTAAACGGTTCCGCACGTCAGGCACTCCCACTGCGCCTCGCCGGCGCCGGCCCCGGAGCGCTC
>JACCXF010000072.1 GCA_013697295.1 Actinomycetota bacterium
CGTCGGTTCCCATGCCGAGCGTCAGAGCGAGGTTCGGGTTGGTGTCGGCGTCGATGGCCAGGACCTGCATGCCCGAGCGCCCCACGAGGCGCGCGAGCGTCCCCGAGATCGCCGTCTTCCCGGATCCGCCCTTGCCGGAGACCGCTACTTTCACGTCGTCAGTCTACGGGTTCTAGATGTGAAGGACACCCACCGGAAGAGTGCAATACGCTTCCGCGGTGCCCGACCACCCCGAGTTCGCAGAGATAAAGAGCCCCGGCTTCTGCCCCTGGTGCGGCTCTCCGGCCATCTATCGAACAGATGAACGAACGCCCCTGTGGAAAGAGCTCGCCGACGAGCGCGGGGTAGAAGCTCCCGCCGTGATCAAGGACGCCCTCCATACCGACGCCTACGTCGCCGGATGCCCCGGTTGCAGCCGGGTGAGCCACGTCATCGGTCACCACGTCCGGCCCCCACACGACCGAAGCGATTAGACCCGGTCGAAGGCCTCCCGAACGAGGTGGTACTGGGTTGCCTGCGTCTCCTGGATGCGGGGGATGTACTCGGCGTCGATCGTGTGCACCCGGTCGCAGAGCTCGGCAAGACGGCCTCCGCCGTAACCGACGAACGCGACCGTCAATAGACCTCTGCGCTTCGCCTCCTCCACCGCGACGATGAGGTTGCGCGACCCGCCGCTGGTCGAGATCGCCACGGCAACGTCCTCTGGGCGGCCGTACGCGATCACCTGACGCGCGAACACGTTGTCGAAGCCGACATCGTTGCCGACCGCGGTCACGATCGCGTCATCGTTCGTGAGCGAGATCGCCGGTACGGAGCTCATGTGCCGTGGGGGCGTCAGCAGATCCACCACGAGATCCTGAGCGTCCGTGGCCGAGCCACCGTTGCCGAACGCCAGCACCTTCCCACCGGCGCCGATCCGCTCCGATATCAGGCGGGCCGTGTCGACGAGAGCCGGTGGATCCACGGAAGCGTTGCGCATCGTGGTCACGTCGGCGACCTTGTCGAGGATCGAACCCATCACTTGTTCCAGCACGTTGCTCGGGTCGGATCCGGCTTCGGCGAGAAAGGGGTAGAGGAAGCTGGAGCGACCGGCGTCGTGCGCGTGACCCGGAACTCGATCCTCCAACAACCCCTTGTGCTCGAAGAACACGTGGACCAGCTCCCACAGCACGTGGTAGAGGGTCTCGTGGATCTCCTGTACGACGAAGGGGTCGTCCGACGCAACCGCGAAGCGATGCTCCGTAGTCCCCGCGTCCACGTCCGCGTCGACGCCCAGCCATAGCGGCAGCATCCCCTGGGCGCTCGCTTGCTTGAGCGCGACCGCCACCGCCGTCTCTCCCGGGTCGTCGACGCCGTGCATCATCCCGATCGCGATGTCCTCCGGGGCGCCGACGAGCTCGAGCCGTCGCGCGAACAATCCGTCCGGATCGACCATCGCCGCACCCAGCATCGAGACGTCGTTGACGAGAGCGACGGCAGGGAGCGCGCGCTTCCCGACGATCACCGGGTGCACGAACTCGACGGCCACATGCTGAGCATCCGTCGCGGCCGCCCCCGCTCCGAAGGCGATCAATCTGCCTCCTCGCGCGAAGCGCCGGGCCATCAGGTGACAAAGCTCGGCGAGGCGTTCGGCCTCACGTTCGAAGAACGAAGACGCGACCAGCTCTCGCTGTCGATAGCGATCCGAGACGTGGGCGACGGCGTCCGTCATCGACGACCTCAGCAGATCCTGGGCAGAGGGTCTCCGATAAGCATGTCCATGATCCTCGTTCCGCCGAAGCCGGTCCGTACCAGCACCATCCCCTGTGGCTCGTCGGCGACCTCGCCGATCAAGGCCGCCTGCTCGCCGCCCGGTTGTGAGCGCAAGGCGGTCAAGGCATCGTCGGCGGCCTCCGGAGCGACCACCGCCACGAGCTTTCCTTCGTTCGCCACATACATCGGATCGATGCCGAGGATCTCGCACGCGCCTTTCACGGCAGGCTGCAGGGGGACGGCATCCTCTTGCAACACGATGCCGACATCGGCGTCCTGCGCGAGCTCGTTGAGGACCGTCGCCACGCCACCCCGTGTCGGGTCCCTCATCATCCGCAATGATGGAGCAACTCGATCGATCAAGCTCTCGGCGAGGTTCCACACGGGCGCGCTATCGGAGTCGATGTCGGCGTCCAGTTCGAGCTCGCCCCGGGCGAGCATCACCGCGGTGCCGTGGTCACCGATCGTCCCCGAACACAGGATGCGGTCGCCGGGGCGGATGGAGGTGGCCGCGAGATCAACCCGTGGATCCCGCACCCCGATGCCGGCCGTGGAGATGTACATCCCATCGGCCTTGCCGCGCTCGACCACCTTCGTGTCGCCGGCAACGATCCGGACACCGGCGAATTCCGCCGCCGTCGCCATCGCGCCGACCTCGGCACGCAGCACGTCCGCATCCAGCCCCTCCTCGAGCACGAACGCAGCTGAGAGCGCGATCGGCCGGGCTCCGCTGACGGCGAGATCGTTGACCGTTCCGTTGACCGCCAGCTCGCCTATGGAGCCGCCCGGGAACACCAACGGCTTGACGACGAAGGCATCGGTCGTGAACGCGAGGGCCGCGCCGGCGATCTCGAGCTTCGCCGCATCCGACAGATCGGCGAGCGCCTCGTTGGAGAAGTTGGGTTCGAACAGTCCCGCAACCAGCGTGTGAGTTGCCTTCATGCCCGCGCCATGGGCCATCGTGATGCGCTCGTCGCGAAAACGGGGCTTGAGTCTGCGCTGGCGCTCGATGCGCGCGAGGACCTCCTGCTCGAGATCCGCCATCGCTAGCTTCCCGTACGCGCTTTGGAACGGGCGAAGCGTCCGAAGTTGTAGTAGGCCGCGCACGCGCCTTCCGACGAGACCATGCAGGTGCCGATCGGCGTCTCGGGCGTGCAGGCGGTGCCGAAAACCTTGCACTCCCAGGGCTTGATGACGCCCTTCAGGACCTCTCCGCACTGGCACGCCTTGGGATCGGCGACGCGTACGCCGGGGACATCGAAGCGAAGCTCGGCATCGAAGTCAGCGTAGGCATCGGACAGCTTCAGCGCGCTCTGCGAGATGAATCCCAGCCCGCGCCACTCGAAGAAGGGACGAAGTTCGAAAACCTCGTCCAGCACGTCGAGCGCGCGCATGTTCCCCTCCCATGGGACGACGCGGCCGTACTGGTTCTCGACTTCGGCACGGCCCTCGCCCAACTGCTTCATGATCATGTAGATCGATTGCAACAGGTCGAGGGGTTCGAAGCCCGCGACGACGACCGGTTGCCCGTACTGCGCGGGGATAAATTCGTACGGTCTGCAACCGACGACCGTGGAAACGTGGCCCGGCCCTATGAAGGCGTCAAGCCGTAGGTCGGGTGACTCCAACAGCGCCTTTAGCGGTGGAACGATCGTCACGTGGTTGCACATCACAGAAAAATTCTCGAGACCTTCGGCCTTGGCCCGCATCAGGGTCAACGCCGTCGACGGCGCCGTGGTCTCGAAGCCGATCGCCAGGAAGATCACCTGTTTGTCCGGGTTCTTTCGAGCGATCTTCAAAGCGTCCAACGGCGAGTAGACGAAACGCACGTCGGCGCCCTCGGCCTTGGCGTCGATCAAGCTGCCGTCGCCACCGGGTACCCGCATCATGTCGCCGAAGCACGTGAAGATGACGTCGGGCAGCTTCGCGAGGGCGATGGCGTCGTCGACGCGGCCCATCGGGATCACGCAAACGGGGCAGCCGGGGCCATGGACGAGCTCGACCGTCTCAGGCAGATGGTCTTCGATGCCGTGCTTGTAGATCGTGTGCGTGTGACCTCCACAGACCTCCATCACCTTGTAATGACGGCCCGGCTCGGCCAGTGCGGCGATCTGAGTGGCGAGGCTGCGGGCTAGATCTCCATCGCGGAACTCATCGACGAACTTCACCTATGCGTTCGCCTCCAAGCGAGCGATCGCCACCCCGCCGTGGACCAGCAAGCGATCGCCCTTCGAAACGGGTGCGACGAGCTCGACGCCCACCAGGCCCTGCTGGTCATGGTCGTCGCGGCAGATCGCATCGGGTTGGGACGCCTCGACGACGGTCACGGGGACCGCGACATCGCCACATGTGAGGCAGCCGTCGACGACGGTGCAGGCGTACTCGTAGGACTCGTGATCCACCTGCAGAGGAGGGTTGGCACTCATGCGATATCGGTCGACTTCAGCTGGTCCAGCTCGTCCTCGTAGGCCTCGCCCATCCCTTGCAGGAAGTCGAGCGTGGATTGGGCCTCCTGCTCGTCGATCTTCGACATGGCGAAGCCCACATGGATGAGGACCCAATCGCCCGGACCGATGCCTTCGGGCGCTATGAGCCCGACGTTCACGTCGCGCTTCACACCGCCGACATCGACCTTCGCGATGTTCGTCGTCGTATCAACTATCTCGACGATCTGTCCCGGGATACCAAGGCACATCCCGATCCCCCCTCTTGCCGTACCGGCGCTAGGCGAGCGCTATATGTTTTCAGCACCCATCATCGCGCAGGTTGGTGTCGAAGGGAGGGCGTTCATCCGGTGCCCGGCAGAGGCGGCGGGGCATCGGTCTGATGCGGCGTGGCCGCGTACACCTGCGGGTACATCGAACGGATCCCCCCGGCCACACGCGTCAGGTACTCCTCGTCCGGACCGAGCTCGAGGGCCTTCTTGGCGGCCCACGAGGCACCCCCGGCGTCGCCGGCTCGCGCAAGCATCTCCGCAGCTGCGGCGAGAACCTTCCACGTCTCGGCTTTCGTGCGGGCATCGGCTTTCGTGCGGGCATCGGCTTCCGTGCGGGCATCGGCTTTCGGGAGGTGGGCTGCGACGGTGGCCGTCGCGAGCGCACGGATGCGAGGCACCGACTCGGCCGGTGGAGACGACTCCGCGGCCCCCAGGATCAAAGTGACCGTCGCGTAGACCGCGGCTCCGCCCGCGTGAAGACGCTCGAACGAGGTGAGGCTCGAGCGACCGAGGAGCTCCATCGCCTCGCGCCGCAAGGGCTCGGCGAGCGCCATGGCTTCATCGATCTGGCCAATTCCAAGCAGCGCTTGTGCCTCTCTCACCTCATCGTAGATCTGCCTTGCGCGCCGCATCGGGGCAGGGTAGCCGCGGTGCGCTATATGGCCCAGGCATATAGAATCCCTCCGACTACCGAGCGGAGGGACCATGCGCGTAACCGAGGAACGGCTCACGATGCTGTTGACCCACGCCGGCGCCGCTGACGAGTCTCACGACGAGAATCCCGTAGGGGCACTCGTGGTGGACAGCATCGCCGCTGCCGACCCCAGCCATTCGAAGGCGATCAAGGCGACCGGTGACTTCTTCTTGAGCCTGGTGCGAGCGAACGACGAGAACGCGATCCTATTGATGTCACCGGTGGCTACTCAGGTTCTGGCGAGCGACGAAGGTCTATCCCCCACGAAGATGCGTTACCACCTCGCGGAAGTCGCCGCCCGCGATGTGCTCCTCAGTCTTTCGATCCATGCGCTCCTGCCGCCGCTCTACATGAACCGCGAGAGTCACCTACAGAGCGAGCAGGACGCCGTGGTGCGGGTGCTTTACCTGCTCGTCAGGATGCTCCAAGCGCAAGAAGAAGCAGACGACCTCAACCGAGCTCTCGACATCTAGGAGGCTGGATGACGCTTTGGTGGATAGCTAATGCGGTGTTCCTCTTGATCGTCATCCCGGTCGTCCTCGGGCTTCTCAATCGCGTGCTCCGGCCCGCTATCGAGATCAGGAAGTACGTCGATGACATCCTCGAACACGGTGTGAACGCGATCGCCTCGCTCGACGCGGTGGAAGAGCTACCGAAGACGCGAGATCTCATCAAGCAAGCTGGAGCCGGAGTGGGCCGGTACGGCGCGGCCCTCGACAAGATCGTTTAGGAGGCAAGTTGCAGCCAGTAGCAGTAGTCACGCTCGTCGGTGTTGCACTCACCGTTCTCGTCCTGGCCGTCTACCTCGTTACGGTCGCGTGGATCCTTCGACACGTCAGCTTTACCTTGGGCACCGTCATCGCCGGGCTGCGTGCGATCGCCAACCAGACGGAGCCCCTGGACGAAGTGATCACCGAGATGGACAAGGATCTCGAAGATGTGAAGCTGGCATTGGAGGCACTGGTGGCCAAAGCCGGGCAGAAGACGGCTTAAGGCCCAGATCGGGAGGTTGCTGTGGCTTACGAATTCAGTTGCGTGGACGCCGGCGCCGCTTGCCGTGCGCATCTCAAGGCGGATACTCAGGAAGAACTGGTCGAGAAGGTAGCGGATCATCTGAAGAAAAAGCACAAGGTCCAGCACGTCACGAATACCTTGGCGAACTATGCGATCAAGGTAGCGAAGGAGCGGTAAGAACCGCGTAGGGGGGCCGGGTGGACCCGGGCGTCGCGCTCGCCGTTACCACTCGCTCACGACTCAAGAGCGTTCGTTTCTTCCCTTCGATGCTGCGCGCCTCGCTGCGCATCCGGAAGCAACTCGATGCCTCGCCCGGGTGCGTACGGTTCTCGACCATCGTCATGGGACCTCGGGATCTCTGGACCATCACTATCTGGCGCACCCGCCACGAGATGCTTGATTTCATGAGGTCGGGCGCGCACGAGGACATCATGTGGGATTTCTCGCGTTGGTTGGAGTCGTTCTGGCTGATGCGCTGGAAACCATCTGCCGAGGAGTCGGGCGTCTGGGATGGCATGACGCTGGGTGCACGAGGGACGCCGGATGAACCCGTGGTCGCGCGGACGCCCGAACAACAGGCCGCGCTCGACGCGGCGCTCGCGTCGATCCCCCGCTTGCGCGCGGCATCGGGACCCAGCGGTGCGGCGTCCCTGAAGAACGCTCCGCATCAGCGCCGGGCGCATCGCATGGTCGCGGGGGCCGTCGGAGGAACCATGCGACTCGAGGTGCCCACGTATCGTGAAGGACCGAGCGCGTGGAGAAGTCTCGCCCGCTTGCACTCGTCTCTGAACGATTCCGAGGACGGGCTACGGTCCGCGTTCGGTGTTGCGGATGCTCGGACGTTCTATCTGCTGGCGGTTCTTCGCAACGAGGACGCGTGGCGGTCCTTGCAGGCAACCGAGCTCATGGACGACATCCGCCGGCGGTGGCCCGCCGGGATGTGGACGATGCGCTGGGACGCAGAGAACGAGTTCGGTCACTGGGATGGTCTGAGGTTGCGCAAGGTCAAGCTAGGAACGAAGGTGACCATCCCGAAGGCGGTCGAGGCCGCCGTCAAGACCGAGGATTGATCGTCTCGAGTTTCTTGAGGATGCCCACCGGGACCGGTTTCTTGGTAGTTCCAACCTCGATCACCAGCGAGCCGCCCTGATCGACTGCGCCCGCCCGGCCAACGATCTCGCCACGGGGAAGCAGCAACGCGCGCACCTGTCGTCCGAGCGTCTCGCACCGGCGCCGGTAGTCCTCCAGCAGATGCTGAAGGTCGTCGTCGTACCGTTCCTCGAGCCGTCGGAGGATCGCATCCAGCGCCCGCTCACGTGGCACCTTCTCGCCGGTCTGCATACGTGCGCTCGTCGCGACCCCCTGTAACTCGGGCGGAAGATCGTCGGCCTGCACATCGAGATTCACTCGGAACGTGAGGATCGCGCTGACGATCTGCGCCGGTCCCAGCTGACTCACGACCTTCACGCCACCGATCTTGCGGTCTCCGACGAGGAGGTCGTCCGGCCACTTGATCGACACCTCGCTCCGCAGGACATCGGATAGACCCTCGGCCGCGGCGAGCGATGCAA
>JACCXF010000219.1 GCA_013697295.1 Actinomycetota bacterium
CGTTGACACAACCCAATTCGGCCCGACCACTGGCGCGTGATCGAAACTAAAGTCGGCGCTACTTTGTTCGAGCTCGGCGAGGATGCTTGCGACTCCGGAACCCGGCGTGTTGACGAAGACGTTCATGCCTTGGCCGTGTGCTTTACAACCGGCTTCGGTGTCGCCCCATACGCCCGGCATTTCTGTGCGATCGTCGCAAAGTCCGTGAGACTGAAGGTCGGCGGCGAGCTCCAGAGCGGTGTCATAGGACTTGGGTTTAGAGGTGCCGGAGGATTTCACCACAGCGAGCGCGATCAGGGCCAGGACAATCGCGACCGGGATCAGGATTGTTGGTGAAGACTTTTTAGTAGCTGGTGAGGCTATGGCCGGTGGCGACTGGGCAGCAGGTTCGGCTGAGGTGAAGGGTGCATAAACCTCGGTTCCCGT
The DNA here is from genome assembly GCA_013697295.1 of Actinomycetota bacterium. Lineage (GTDB taxonomy): Bacteria > Actinomycetota > CADDZG01 > CADDZG01 > WHSQ01 > JACCXF01. Next base: position 427 of record JACCXF010000219.1, read on the forward strand.
CATGCGACCGCCTCGTAGTACTCATGGATCAAGCCGCCGAGCTGGTCGCGTCGACGCACCGACGCAGCAGGGGCTGGGTGTGGTGGGTTTTCGAACTCTTCATGGCCAGGCGCCTGAAGGTCAAGCGACTGGGCGAGGAACTGGCGCCAGGTGACCTCGCCTCTTCGGGGAGCCGGATCGAGGCCGCGGCGGCGGAGCAGGACTCTAATCGCGGTAGCGGAGACGTCGATCCCAAGCGACTTGAGCTCGCCCTGAATGCGTTTGTATCCCCATCTCGGGTTCTCCTTGGCGAGGCGCAGGACCAGCTCGCTCACGTCGGACGCCAACGGCGGCCTCCCGGTGCGCCGCTTTGCGTAGCGCCCCCACTTGCGGCGGACCAGCTCCCGGTGCCAGCGCAGCAGCGTTTTGGGCGTCACAAAGAAGCACGACCAGCGCGCCCGCGGCATCTTCCGGGCGCAGGCCACCAGAAGCGCCCGATCACATCGGCGCAGGGCCGGGCGCTTGACCTGACGGCGAAGCACATTCAGCTGATGGCGAAGCACGACGATCTCAAGCCCTTTCCACGTCATCACGGCAAGCCGGGATGAGCAATCTCAGAAGGACTCGAACAAGCAGGTAGACAATCGATGCAAGCACCCGGTCTCCTCTGTTATGGGAGCAAACCGCGGAGACTATCTGGGCAGGTCGCGGACCGGATTCCTAGTTTGTGCACCCTTCAGGCTAAACGACGATATAGCGAGCGGCACTTTGGGGCCGGGGAACAGGCTCGCCATGGGCCCGGAGGCTTTCGATGTGGAGCGCGATGGCGTCCCTAATCAGTTGCTCGACTTCCTCGGAGCTGTCCCCGGCTGCGACACAGCCAGGGAGATCAGGCACGAACGCCGAATAGGACTCTCCCGATCCCTCGATGATTACTAGATAGTCGCTCATCGGTCCTCTTTCAAGCCGGCCTGTCGAAGGATGCTGGCCAGCGTGCCTCGCTTCAAATCCTTCCCAAGCTTACCTGCCACCGTGACCGTGCCCGGCTTCACAGGATGACGGAACTGGCGGGTGGGTGCCGCTCTGACGATCGAGGTCCCAGCCATCAGCCTGCAGCATCCGGATCACCTCGCGGACTTTCACTCGACCAATCTGCCGGCGCCCTGTGACAGCTCTTGATTGGCGAGGTTCCGTTGGGCCGGCAGCTGCAGCCGGGTTCGAATAAGACGGCAATGGTAGGTCGCGCGTGCTCCTGAATGGACACTATTCAAACCTGGCGTCCTGCACGCCTTGGGCAAGGCGGGCAGAAGGGCAAGCGGCCACGGCGACCTTCCCGTCCCGCGATGAAAGAAGCCGAAGCCCAGAAGCCCCCGCTTGGTCGCCGGCGCAACCGCCGACTTCCTGTCGTTGACCTTGAGCTTCAAGCGGGGCTCGACGAAGGCGCTGACGCCTTCTGGCGCGCGCTTTCCTGCCCGCTCGCTACTGACAAGGGGGGCGGATGCCCGCCCCCCTTTTTGTCAATCTCGATCTACTTCCTCAGATCAAGGATCTCTGAAGATCCACAGACCGCTGTCACGGTCGCTAGCGAGGATGTACGTAAACCCGTCTTCTCCAACGAACGTCTCCACGCCCCAGAAGTCGTTTCCGGCCGGGTCGAGGTAGCCGCCCACTTCGACGAGCTCACATGTGCTGTTGTCGTCCGGGTCGGAGCACTGGATCTGAATGGCGCGGAGCCCGCCCGAGTAGTACGACAGGTACGCGAGGGACGCGTCCTGCGGGTCTACCGCCACCTCGTGCACGCTGAGGTCCCCGAAGCCGAACGCAAACGCCGGATCGTGCGCCTCGAGAATCGCGTAGGTGTCCAGCTCCTCGAGAGTCTCTCGGTCGAACAGGTGGACGTAGCCCCACCCGTCGAATATCGATCCGACCTCGATCCTCTCGCCGATAGTGCCGATGGCAAGATCTTCCGGGTAGGACCATAGCGCGGGATCGAATGGCGGCAGATTGAACAATTTGTGGAAAGCTTCGTGGTTGGTGCAGACGGCGACGATCTCGTCGACGAACGCGCCCGATCCACAGAAAGGTGGATCTTCGGTGCCGCCATGGCGCTGAACGAAAAGCACCGCGTCCCATCCCGCCTCCGCCGCTTCGTGGGCCTTCTCGCCGGGGAAGCACGCCTCCTCGGGCGCACTCGGGTCGCCGGCCGGCCCCCGCTGGAGAACGATAATCGTCTCCTCGCCGGGCTCGAGCATGTCGAGATAACCGGGGATGTCCTCGGGGCTCGGTATGGGAGCCGAGTCGGGACAGCCGTAGCCGCCGTAGACGACCGGCCCGTTGAGCGTCAGATCGTCGAGGATCGCAGGAGGCTGTCCGCCCGGCACGATCACCGACGGGTACACGCCTTGAAACGGACCGCTGGTGATCTTGAACTCGTCCGGTCGGTACGGTGCGAAGTCCTCGTCGGTGCCGATGAAGAACTCGTTGTCGATCGTGAACTCCGCCTGATGCGCGTTCCCCTCCGGAGTAAGCGCGACGCCTAGCGACTCCAGCAATTCGGGATCGGGGTTCGTGAACTCCGTATCCCCGAGGAATACCGCGTTGGCGGGATCGGTGACGTCGAGGAGCACGTAGCCCCCATCCCAGTAGGACAGAAGCATGATGAATTTGCCGTCGATCTCCTTGACGACCATGTCGTGAAGGAAGGACTCGGTGAGGCCCAGCTCCGGCTGGTCGACGTCGAAAGCGTTGAGGTCGTATTCAGCGACCAGGCGAGGCCGGTGCGGGTTGGTGATGTCGAAGATATCTACGTCGGGGAACTCCTCGTTGTCCGTCACCACGACATAGGCTTTGTCTCCAGCGTCCCAGGCGAACGCGCTGTGGATATCGTTAGCGTCCCGGTCGCCCGGATCCCGGTCACCGAAGTGCTCGGAGAGCTTCTTCGGTTTGAGGGGATCGGTGACGTCCCACAGGGAAACACCGCCCTTGCCTTGCGGGCCGCACTGCTCGTTGTTCATTACGAGGACGTCGCCGCTGAACCTTGCGGTGGTGATCTCGACGACCTGCATGCCCTCGCCGGGACGGGTGTCCTGGTGCGATGGGATGAAGCCGACCAACTCCGCGGAGTCGGGGTCGGTTTCGATATTGGAAATATCGATGATGTACACACCGGCATCGGGGGTGGTTTGGCCGCCCGTCTCGGGCCCGGCGCAGTCGGGCTCCCCCCAGTTGGCGAGAAACGCGGTGTTGCCGTCCGGCGAGACGGTGACGTCTGCGATCAAATCCGGCGTGTCGGTTACGTCCACGACGTCCACTAGTTCGATCTTTCCCCACTCGCCGGTTCCGATGAGATGCCCCTCGTCGGTGCCGTGCTGGCCGTCGGGATCCGCGGCCGCGCCCGTGGTTAGTCCAAATGCTGAGAGCGCCAAGGCGCAAAAAACAGCAGTAATCGACGTGCGTCGTTGCATAGTCCGGCCCCCCAATGTGGTTCAAACATGGCTGCGGCCGCGTCCCGGCCGAGAGGCAATAATAGCAGCCCCATCGGCGACTTTGTAGGGGCCTCACCCGTAAAACTGAAGGGCCGACCAAAGCGAGCTATCAACGTTCGCTTTGGTGGAGCGCCCTGGGTTGAGCTCGGGCCGCTACCCTGCGTTGGCCTCGGGCCGCCGGCTTCTCGGCGGCACGCGCTACTGCATTCGCTCGGCTCGGCACTTCCCTCCGCAATGGTGCCGGACATTTCCGCATCCCCGCGCTCAGACCGAACGGATTGGAGATGCGCTCGCCGTGCAGAGCCGGGACGGCGTCGTGAGCGTCAACCTTGCAGGTGGTATTTCGAGTCATGAACGCCCAATACCTGGTTGCCAGTAGGAGGCTCGAACCGATGCACCCCCGTGTCTTTCCCCTTCCACGCCGCAAATGGAGAGACTCGGGCGTTGCGGCCGCGGCAAAGTGGCCGGGGCGGAGCCCCCGCAAGGCGGATCCTCTCCCCTGCACCGCGCAAGTATCCCGGCGCTTTCGGGCGCGTCCGACTGAAGGGTGCGAATAACACGATCGTCTCGTCTTTTGAGCTGCCGATTCGGTCCAGGCGTTCCTCGCTGGGTCACCTAGGGTCTGTTTTCGCGCGTCGAGCAGGAGGTGACCCGCTGATCTCGCTCGCTTATCTGATCTGTCGATCTCAGTTCCGACTGCTCGTCCGTGCAATGGTGCGAATCGACGACAACGATGTCGAGATCGTCGTCCTCCGTCACCAGCTCGAGGTTCGACACCGGCAGAATGGCAGGCCGCGATTTCGCACACAGGACAGGATGCTGCTGGCAGCCCTCAGCCGCTTGCTTCCGCGCTGGCGGTGGCGATCATTCCTAGTGAAACCCGACACCCTCATGAGATGGCATCGCCAGCTCGTGACCGCAAAGGCTCGACGATGGGGGAGAACAAGCCGAGGAAGGCCTCCGACTGCGCCCGAACTCAAGAGTCTCGTGATTCGCCTCGCCAGAGAGAACCCCCGTTGGGGATACATGCGGATTCGAGGCGAGCTCCTGAAGCTCGGCCATGACCTTCCGGTGACCACGCTTCGGGACATCCTGAGAAGGGCAGGTCTCGGGCCGACCCCACGCCAAGACGGTCCCGGCTGGACGGAATTCCTGCGCGCCCAGGCGGCAACCATTTTGGCTCGCGACTTCTTCACCACTTACACGCTGTGGGGCCGCGTCGTGTATGTGTTGTTCTTCATCGAGCTTTCAACCCGTCGAGTGCATCTGGCAGGCTGCACCAGCAATCCTGACTGGGCCTGGGTCGTCCAGCAGGCGCGCAATCTGTGCTTGTCTCTCGATCGGCGAACAGAGCCCGTTCGCTTCCTCATCCACGACCGAGATTCCAAGTTCTCCGGAGCCTTCGACGAGGTTTTCTCAACGGAAGGCATCGAGATCAAGACGCCGATCCGCTCCCCCCCGAGCCAACGCGATCGCCGAGCGCTGGATCAGGACCGTGCGAGCCGAATGTCTCGACTGGCTGCTGATCGCGGGCGAGCACCACCTCCAGACGGTGCTGCGCACCTACACCGATCACTACAACCGGCAGAGGCCGCATCGAGGGCTGGACCTGAAGGCTCCCGAGATCGCACCGTCGAGGTCACCAGAGACATCGCCTTCTTCGAGGGTCCGCCGCCGGGATCGTCTCGGCGATCTCATCCATGAGTACCGAGTGGCAGCATGATCAGCCACGAGGCCTTTTCCGCACCCTTCAGCCTGCACAATAAGCGGAGGCGGACGGGAATCGAACCCGCCCACCGGGGTTAGCCGGCGCACCGATTTTGAAGACCGGTGCGTACTCCGAAGATGCTCGGTACTCCTGACCAGGACTTTCGTCTCGGCAACAGTCCCAGTTATCGGTCAACACTGGTGCGGTGGTACTTCATCCAATCTCATCGAGAAGACTTGTCCGGTGACAGGTGGGTCCCAAGACTTGTGCGGCGATCACCTCCTTCGACTGCCATCCGTCAATTCAGAGTAGCCGGATGGAACCACGGGAACCATCGACCTGGACCCGCTGACCGTCGGCGATCACTTGGGTCGCCACGCCGGTCGCGACGACAGCAGGGATTCCTAACTCGCGGGCGACGATGGCAGCATGGCTGAGCGTCCCGCCGATGTCCGTGACAACGGCGGAAACGACACGGAACACCGGTGTCCACATCGGAGAGGTTGTCGAGACCACGAGCACATCTCCTGGCGCCAGGCGCGAGATCTCATCAGGCCCGCGGAGCACCCGCGCGACGCCGACCGCTTGCCCCGGAGACGCTGCCTTTCCGGTGATCGCTGCTCCGGAATCTCGACGCTTACCCCCGGTGCCTAGGAAGCTCGCATACGCCTGCGAGATGCGATCGTCCTCACCGTCGGATATGTCCTCTCCGTCGGGTGCGTCCACTCCGATCGTCGCTGGGGCAGCGACCCTCTCCCACCGCGCCATCTCGGATCGACGCGCAAGCACTAGACCACTAAGGTCCGAGGATCCCAAGCTGCTGGCCGCCTCCCGTAGCTCTTCGAGGTCAAGCATGAACACGTCGCCTGGCCGATCGACGACGTTCGCCCGCGACAAGCGGTTACCGAGCTCGAGGAATACCCGGCGCACGGCGAGCCTGAGCGGGTAGTCGATGTGGAACGCGTGATCCTCAGATAACACGGCCGCGACCTGAGCCGCTGCGAGCTTTGCGTCGAAGACCTCCGAGACACCGTCCAAGTCGTGGAGCGCCTCGCGGGCACGATGAACTGCATCCACCCGGATGGTCGCCGATGACGCTGGTGCTTCCTCGCCTCGCGCCACGCTGAGCGACGAGCTATAGATCCGAATCAGGGCCATAACAGCGCTCTCGTTTTCGGACCACGCCGGCAGCATCAGCTCAAGCCCCTCGGAACGAGCCCCATACCGAGACAGAAAAGCATGGAGATCCTCGGTGAGGTCGGCTCCGGTGCAGAGCTTCTCGCCCAACGCCACTAGCTCGCGCGTCATCCGCGCCGTTTCGTTGTCGAGTCCGCGCAGCAGGTCGCTCGCGCCAAGCCCAGTTTCTGAGAATCTTTCGGAGCAGAAGCTCTCGAACTCATGAAGGGCGACGAGAATCGGCGTCAAGAGCAGGAAATGCAGCGTCCAGATTCTCGTTGCTCTTTCGAGGACGTCATCGAGATGTGCCAGCAGATCTGGTGTCGAGGCGCCGATGAGATCGAAACGATGCATCGCTTCGAGGTGACCTTCTATCTCGGGCAGATAGTGCCTCTGCCATAGATCGGCAAGGTTAGCGATCGCGTCGTCGAGATTTCGGGACGCGTCGACCGGGGCAGTCGGGAGTTCCGCCATGTACCAGTACGTGTTGATCCTGCGTCCGATGATTTCGGCCGGGATCCCCTCCTCCGCCTGCCACCCGTTGATCCCGCCCACGAAGGCGACGTCGAGGTAACTCGCGTGCAAGGGTGATACCGGCACGGGAAAGTTTGCGGGGTTGCGGCCCCAACCGAGTTCAGCATCGCGCGCATCGCTCCACGTCACCCGGAACGCGTCGGTGCGTTCCGCCGCCGTCACAGGGCGCGCCTGGAGTAGGTGGAGGCGCCCGTCGCTATAGGAGGCTTCGATGTCGACCGCTCCTCCGACGAGGGATTCGAGCTCGAGCGCTAGGCGTGCAGTCTCGACCGCTTCCCGATCGCTCAGAACGGGTGCGTCCTGGAGGTCTGCCGAAACGTCCCTGTCCTCCAACGAGTCACCCGCGGTCATCAACATCGTTTCCTTGTGGGCGATGTGGCGCTGCACGACCGAATGTGCAGCGGCATCAATGACATAGGTATCGGGTGTGGCGGAACCGCTGACGAGTGGCTCGCCCAGACCCAAACACGCTTCCACGACCACGGTCGGCCGGCCACCAACAGGATCAACGGTGAATGCGACCATCGAGCGATCGGCTGGAACGAGTTTCTGGACGAATACGGCGCACTTCCCTGACCCTGGCGCGCCCACCGCGTCGCGATAGAAGCGTGCCTCGTCCGAGTCGACCGATGCGGCGCACGCGCGCACAGCGCTCGCTACTTCTTCTGCCCCGCGGACGCTGAGGATTGTTCGATGCTGTCCAGCGAACGAAGCCTGCGCGCCGTCCTCATCGACCGCAGAAGAGCGAACAGCTACCGGATGGTCGCCAAGGGCGGCGAGAGGGCCCTCTATCGCGTCTGCCGTGCAATCATCCGCGGCGAGGACGACGAAACCGTTAGGAACGGGAAACCCTGCACGGAGCGCCGCCGCGAGGCGAGCGGCCTTGCCGCCGACGACTTCGACCTCGCACGCGCGCGGATCGTTGAGACTCACCACCTGCGCTTGAAGCCGCCGGCGCTCCACAACCCTTACGGCTTGATCGCGCATACGGCGCCGTTCGCGCCCGGTGCGTCGAAGTAGGTCGTGCGAACGCCTTGGAACCCGACATCTTCCAGCCAGGTCGCGTACTCCCGGGCCGTGTAGTTGCAACCCTCGGTCTCGATCAGCATGTTCAGGCTCATCAGAGCTGCCGGGGCTGGTCCAGTCTTCTCGTCGTTGACGAGAAGCTCACTGATCACGATGAGGCCTCCTGAGGGCAGTGCGTCGAAGCACCTCGCAAGGATGTCTCTGTCATGGTCCTCGTTCCAATCGTGGAGGATCATCGATAGGAGGATGCAGTCGTGGCCTTCCGGCAGCGTCGCATCCCGGAAGAAGTCACCGCCCGCGGTCCCGATCCGGTCGGACAACCCGGCATCTGCAACCTTCTTCGCCGCTATCTCAACGACGAATGGCAGGTCGTACACCGTCGCGTTCAACTCCGGGCAAAGCTTGCAGAGCTCGATGTCGTAAGCGCCCGAGCCTCCTCCGACGTCGAGAAGCCGGCGTCGACCTGTGAGGTCCACAGCCGCGCCGAGAGCGCGGGCCGTAAAGATGGAAAGTGAGTGCATCGCGTCCCAGAAGACTGCCAACAACTCGGGATCCTCGCCTTCGAACAGGGACTCCTGCTCGTCCGGGTTCCAGGTCGTCGGACGATTTGTCCGGATGGCCTTCGTAAGGTTGGCCCATCCGGGGTACAGCCTTCGGTCCAACATCTGCAGCCAGCCGCCGAAGTAGTAGGGCTGGCCGGGGACGAGGTAGGTGTCGGCGAGGGCGGTGTTGCGGTAGCGGTCACCGGTCTTCTCGAGGAGACCGAGCGAGGCGCAGGCGGTCAGCAGCATCGCGGCGGGTCGACCCTCGATGCCGGCCCGGACGGCGAGCTCGTCGGGAGTGGTTCCCCCCGCCTCTGCCAGCATGGCGAATAGGCCTAACTCGTGAGCGGCGGCAAGCGTCTTCGACGCCCAGAACCCAGTCGAGAGCTCCATCAATGGGCCGGGTGATACCGGGGATGCCTGCATAGCCGTCTCCCTCTCCGTTAGACTTCTGTCTCATCATGAGACTCTCGTATCATAAGGACGCCCAGCCACCGGGTCAAGGTCGTGAACGGCAGCGACGTCGGACTCGCGCTGCACTCGTGACGGCTGCCAAGCAGCTCTTCGATGCAGGACAGGTTCCGACCGTGCCCGAGGTAGCCGACGCTGCCGATGTATCTAGAGCGACGGCGTACCGCTACTTCCCCTCGCAACAAGCGCTATTGAGCGCCGTGATGACGACCGACATGGACAGCGTGCTGCTATCGCTGGATAACGCTCCGGTTGATCCCCGCTTGCGCATGGACGCGCTGGTAGAGGCGGACTACGAGATGCGCCAGGCGGACGAGACCCAGCTCAGGACATGGTTGCGTCTTTCGATCGAGCAGCATCGGGAGGGTTATGCCGATGGACCAGTCATTCCCCGGGGCGGTCGGATCCGAGCGATCGAGCAGACGCTGGACGGGTTGCAAGAGCAGATGAACGACGAGACGCGCCGACGATTGTCCGTATCGCTTTCATTGGTGATCGGGACCGAGAGCTTCCTCGTCCTTAAAGATGTCTGGGGGCTGGAAGGCGACGACGCGAAAGACATCATCCGCTGGGCCTGCCGCGCCCTGATCGATTCCGCCACCGAGCCGCAGGGTTCGCATCGTGAGGAGCCCACCCGAGCGGACGATTCGAGCCCGGTCTGACGATCGCCGAGCATTCTCGGCGCGTGAACGACCAAAATCTCGCCCTCTGGGCGCACAGAAACGGCCGGCCGAGGCGGACGGGAATCGAACCCGACCGGGGAGCCGCGTCAGCGGCGGGGGCGGGTGAGATGGGCTCGGGCATGGCGGGGCCGCCGCAGCGCGAGCGAAGCGAGGGCGGAGGCGGACGGGAATCGAACCCGCCCACCGGGGTTAGCCGGCGCACCGGTTTTGAAGACCGGGAGGGACACCAGTCCCCTTTCGCCTCCCGTGCGCATAGTGCCAGAGTGAACCGGTGCCGCTGGCCGCTCACATCTACCGGATCCACTGGCCCCAAAAGTTAGTCCCACAGGGCTGGGGACAGCGGGGTAGCGGGGGGGTAAGACACTAGGATGTTGCCACGATCATCGGCGAGACGTACCTCGTCGATGGGGGGAGAGTGAATGAGCCAAGTCTCGGGTCAGGCCAGGGACCCTCTCGAGGACATTGAGGCGCTCGAAGACAACAACCTCGTTCGACGCGCTCGCGACGGCGACGAGCGATGCCTTGAGACGCTCATCGCCCGCTATCGCAACTTCGCACGATCGAAAGCCCGCTCCTACTTCCTCTCCGGGGCCGACAAAGAAGACGTCGTTTAGGAGGGGATGATCGGCCTTTACAAGTCGATCCGGGACTTCGACCTCGAGCAGGAAACGCCGTTCAGAGCCTTTGCGGAACTCTGCATCTCCCGGCAGATCCTTACCGCGATCAAGACGGCGAACCG
>JACCXF010000101.1 GCA_013697295.1 Actinomycetota bacterium
GATCCGTGCATGAACTGCGCCAACCACTGAGACGGGAGACTTGATGGCGGATACGGCAGGTTCACGTCCAAGCTACGACCCGCAGGATCCATTCGCTCCCACCGCGGTGCGCAGCATGTTGCAGATCCCATCGCCCGCCGAAGCCGGACTGCGCATGGGGCCGATCGAGAAGATCTATCTCATCTGGTTGGCCGGTGGTTCGTGTGACGGATGCACGGTCGCCGTCGTCGCCGCGACCCAACCGCCGGTCGAGAAGCTGATCGCTGGACTGGTGCCCGGCCTTCCACGTGTCGAGTTGATCCACCCCGGGGTCGCTCTCGAAGCCGGCGCCGCGTTCACGGAGAATCTCGCGATGGCCGAGCGCGGCGAGCTCGACGCCCCCTACCTGATCGTGTGGGAGGGCTCTGTCTTCGAGAACGATTCGTCCGGAGAGGGCGCCTTCTATCGTCTCGGTCAAGACCGCGACGGTCGCACGACCAGCTCCACAGAGTGGCTCTCCCGACTCGCACCGAACGCCGCGGCCGTGGTAGCGATCGGAAGCTGCGCTGCATGGGGAGGCATCCCGGCCGCGCAAGGCAACGTGACAGGGTCGATCGGCGTGATGGACTTCCTCGAACGCGACTACCGAAGCGCTCTCGGGGTTCCGGTCGTCAACATCCCGGGGTGCTCGCCGGTCGGAGACAACTTCATGGAGACGGCGGCGGGAGTTCTGCTGTTCCTGCAGGGGATGGGGCCACTCCCCGAGTTCGACGAGCTGGGCCGACCCGTGTGGATCTTCGGCGAGACCGTGCATCGGCGCTGCCCGCGCGGCGGCTACTACGAGGAAGGGATCTTCGCCGAGGCGTATGGAGAGAAGGAGTGTCTGGTCGAGCTCGGCTGCTGGGGACCGGTCGTTCAGTGCAACATCTCAGAGCGAGGCATGGTGAACGGCATCGGAGGCTGCATGAACATCGGCGGGATCTGTATCGGCTGCACCATGCCGGGCTTCCCCGACAAGTTCGCGCCTTTCTACGCCGTGCCACCCGGCACCCTGGTTTCGGCGACGACCTCGCGGGTATTCGGCGGGTTCACCCGCCGGATGCGCGAGGTCACCCAGCAGGACAAGAACATCACGGGGCGCTGGGAAGGCAAAGACAAGCCGTCGGGGTGGGCACGGTTCCAATCGCGACCCACGAAGTCGGCGAAACTGGTGCACAAGCTCTACCGCGCCTACCAGAACACCAAGATCGGCAACTGAAATAGCTCCTGCGTGCTCCGCGGGGGTCACGCGTCAGTCCGTCAGTGGCGGCGGCAGCCGGTCGTCTTCGCCCACGAGCTCGCCGAGGGATACGTCGTCGCGGGAGTTATCGCTCGTGGGAGCGTCGAAGAACGATTTCCCTTCTTTCCATCGTGCGTACTGTTCCCATACGTCCACGCCGGGCAGGGTCTTGTTCAACGCCGTGATCAACGTACGCGCCTTCTGCACCGTCGGCTCTTGCGACCCCTCAAGCCACGCGGCGACCTGCGTGTCCGTGCAGTGACATCCGTGAGCGACGAGCAGCTCCTTCACATCACTTACGTCCGGCGCGCCTGCTCGATCCGCCGCCGCCCGGAGCCACGCAGCGAATGGAGCGCTCATGACGTTGGTCGCTCGTAACCCATCTCGTACAGAGTGTCTCGCACCCGGATCCGCTGAGGAGCTAACAACTCGTTCTGAATGACCCTGTCGAGGATGCCCTCCGCGGCGGCGCGCTGGGCATCATCGAGCCCTTCGTGCATGCTCATCCGCGCCCGCAGTGCAGCTGCGAACTGTTCTTGCGGTAGCTCCATCAGAACGTTCAACCACGCCGCCAGGAGCCGCGCCGCCCCGCTCTCCCCCACTCCCAGCGCCGCACGATCGAGCTCCGCGAGAACGTCCGTTCGTTGCGGCTCCGGCAGCGTCGTGTACTCCATCACGCGCTCACGCAAGAGTCTCAACAGAGATCCGTCATCCTCGTCGGCGAGCATGCGGACGAAGTGATCCACTCTCGACCGTTGCTCGCCCCGCTCCACCAGTGCATGCTCGACGAGCTCGAGGTTCTTGTACGCCTGCTCCCATTGCTCCCGCTGTAGGCGCGTGTCCAAGACGCGCAGTGCATCCTCGAAACTCGCGACGGCGCGCCGGAGGGAGGGGACGTCCCCAAGCTGCGCTGATGCGAGGCCCAGGTTGTTCTTGGTCAATGCGTACTGGAACGGGAAACGCGCTCGCGAGAACACGAGCAGCGCCTGCTCGAAGGCATCGACAGCCTTCTGCGGCTCCTCGATCCCCGTGAAGGCGATGCCCATGGAGTGGTTCACCAGGGCCCATTGGTACGGATGCTCTTCGGGATCGGCCAGTTCGAGCGCCTCGTCATATCGCTTCAGCCCGAGCATCACGTCATCGCGCGCGCCGTGCGCAACGAGGGCTTGGCCCAGGTTGTGCAACAACGCGATGCGCTGGCGTGCGAACTCGGGGCCGGCAAACGCCTCCTGAGCCTGCTCGTACGCGGCGATCGCTTCGTCCAACCGTCCCGTGTCGGTGAGCGTCAGCCCGAGGTTGTTCGCCGCGGCGCCGAACTCGCCCGGATCCTCCGCAGGCTGCAACAGTTCGGTAGCCCGACGGAACGCCTGGATCGCGGCCTCCGGTTGACCGAGCTCGCGCAACGCGGTCCCCAGGGCGTTCTGGGTTCGCGCGTGCTCTACGGGAGTCGTGTTCGGATCGAACAGTTGTGCCGCCTTTTGCAAGGATGCCGTGGCTCGACTCAGGTTGATCGGGCGATCGCCGGCCGGGAGCTCCTGATAGGCAAGGCCCAGGTTGTAGCGAAGGACGCCTTGCTCGAAGGGACGGCTCTTGGGAACGAGGCGCAACTGTTCCTCGAGTCGCGCGATCGTCTCCCGCGCCGCGTCCGCCTGTTCGGCCGCGGTGATCGGCGTCTCATGCTCGGGGACCGAGCTCATCTAACGTCGCCCGAGGACGACTCAGCCAACATGGCCTCGAGTATCGTCCTCACCTCGTCCACGGCCACGTCGACGGCCCCCGCA
>JACCXF010000102.1 GCA_013697295.1 Actinomycetota bacterium
CCTCGAACCCGGTTGCCTCCACGTTTCCCTCGAGCTTCACGATCGCATCGCGGGCGGTCTCTACGAAGATCGCACTTACCGCTCCACGCGACAGCGCTTCGATCCCGAGCGACCCCGAGCCGGCGTAAAGGTCCAACACGCGGAAACCGTCCGTTTCTCCAAGGGCGGAGAAGAGCGCCTCCTTCATACGGTCGGCCATCGGTCGGGTTCCCGCCGTGGGTGACTTCAACCGATGTCCCTTCGCTGTGCCTGCGATTACTCTCATGTGCTTCCCCGATTGGGTAGTGGTTGCCCGAGCCATTGTGGGCACGTCCCCTCAAGTTAACTTGAAGCAAGCTCGCGCAGCAATCGGTGCCCGAGCCACTGGGCGATCTAGCCGGACTGGACGACGTCCAGAGCGTCCTCGGGGAACCGCGCCCGCATCTCGGCCTCGAGCCACTTGTGCTCGTACGCCCGCAACTCGGGGTCCTCATCGAGCGTCTGGACCGCGAGATCACGAGCGGCTTTGACCTCTGTCTGGTGTTCCAGCACCCTGGTCATCTTCAGCTGAGGCATGCCCGACTGACGCGCCCCGAACAATTGTCCTTCGCCGCGTTGCTTCAGATCGACGAGGGCGAGCTTGAACCCGTCGCCGGTGGCGACCAGTGCATCCAGACGTTCGGCCACCAGCCGGACCGGCGCGTCCGAATCGGCCTGGGACAGATCCACATCCGTCGCCAGGACGCAGAACGACGCGTGTTCCCCGCGGCCGATCCGCCCGCGTAACTGATGAAGCTGCGCAAGACCGAAACGATCGGCATCCTCGATCAGCATCACGGTGGCGTTAGGCACATCTACCCCCACCTCGATGACGGTGGTTGCGACCAGCACCTGCGTCTCGCCGGAGCGAAGCGCGCTCATCGCGGCCTCCTTCTCGTCGCTCTTCATGTCCCCATGCACCAACCCCACGGCGAGATCCGGGAAGACGTCCGAAGCAAGACGCGCCGCTTCACTCTTGGCGCTGCGTAACTCCGTCTTGTCGGATTCGTCTCGCAGCGCGTACACGATGAAAGCCTGCCTCCCGGCGGCGACCTCTCGGCGGATCAAGTCGTAGGCGACCTGGCGGGGCTCCTCGCCGGCCGCCAGCGCGGTGTGGATGGGACGCCGGCCGCGAGGCAGCTCATCGAGGATCGATACGTCGAGGTCGCCGTAGATCGACACGGCTAGCGTCCGGGGGATCGGGGTCGCGGTCATCACCAGGATGTCGGGCTCGCCGACAGCTCCTTTCTCCCTGAGCCTCTTGCGCTGGTGAACCCCGAAGCGATGCTGTTCGTCCACGACCGCCACGCCGAGTCGAGCGAAATCGACGGTCCCCTGGATCAACGCGTGCGTCCCGATCAGCAGGTCGACCTCACTGTTGGCGACCTGAAAGAGGATCTCCTCTCTGCGGGCCGCTGGGGTCGAGCCCGTCAGCAACCGCACCACCGGCCGTCGTGACACGCTCGCGAACAGATTCCGCGCCTCCTCGGCGCCGAACGCGCGGTCGAGGAGGTCGTTCACCGTCAGGTGATGTTGCTCCGCCAGGACCTCCGTGGGGGCCATGAACGCGGCCTGGTAACCACCGGCGATGGCGGACAGGCAGGCGTACACGGCCACTACGGTCTTCCCGGACCCGACCTCCCCTTCGACCAGCCGGTGCATCGGGTAGGGCTGGGCCATGTCGGCCGCGACCTCGGCACAGGCTTTCCTCTGGGCGCCCGTCGGCTCGAACGGCAGCTCCGCGACGAAGGACTCCGGCAGGGAATCGGCAGCAGGTGAAGCATGAGCTATGCCCTGCACCGTGCGCTCGAGCTTCCTCTTACGGTAGACAAGGCCGAGTTGCAGGGTGAAGACCTCGTCGAAGACGAGCCGGCGCCGCGCTTGCACCACGTCGCTTCTGTCCTCGGGAAAGTGGATCGCCCTGATCGCTGCGCCGCGGCGCATGAGCCCGAGCCGTTTGCGGAGAACGTCGGGCAACGGATCCAGAACCTCTTCGTTGGAGGCGAGCGTGTCCCACATCAAGCGGCGAAGGGTGTCACTCGAAAGCTCTGCGTTTGCCTTGTAGATGGGGATGATGCGGCCGACGTTGAACGGCTCCCGGCCGGAGCGCACGATCTCGAAGCGGGGGGCGGTCATCTGCAGCTTGCCGGCGAACCGGCCCAGCTTCCCGTAAAAGACCGCTTCGGTGCCGGCCGCGAGGGCACGAGCCACCCAGGCCTGGTTGAACCACGTCACCCCGATCACGCCGGTCTCGTCCTCGATCTCGCCCTTGAGGATCGTGCGCTTGGAGTTGCGCGGCGCGTTCCGGGGCTTGAACGGCTTACTGACGCTCTTGACCCGCGCGAGGACCTGAAC
>JACCXF010000109.1 GCA_013697295.1 Actinomycetota bacterium
AGTCGGTGACGAGCGAATTCACTTCGTTCGTCCGGCGCGCAAGCATCCCGCCGACGGTGTCGAGATCATCGATGATCTGCCTGATCGCGTCGTCCTGATTCGCGAACGCATTCATGATCTTGTCTGCGTTTACGAGCAGGCTCTCGATCTCTTGATCGTTGGCTCCCAGCTCCTTGGCCAGGATCGCACCTTGATCTATGAGGTTGCGAACGTCACCCTCATTGCCTTCGAGCGCCGTGTTCATCGCATCGAGGAACGCGTTTGCCTGCTCGGGGTCGATGGCCTTGAGGATCGGCCCCGCCCGATTGAGGAACTCGCCGATGTCGGCCACGTCCTCGGTCTGCGAGGTGGGGATGACGTCGTTCTCGGCCAGCTGTTCGTCGTCGTCACCCGGATAGACGTAGAGGAAGCGCTGGCCGACGACGTTCCGCCAGCGGATACCGATAACGCTGTCCTTCGCGAGCTGGAGGCTCTTGTCGACGTTGAACGTCACGATCGCGACGCCGTCTTTGATCTCGGCAGCGGTGACGCGTCCAACGTCGACGCCGGCGAGCTTGACTGCGTCGCCTGCCACCACGCCCGTGGCGTCGGTGAAAGCGGCTTGAAGGTCGTAGGTATCGGCGAAAAGCCGAGAGTTCGCGAGCTTTACGCCGAGCAACACCGTGAAGATGATGCAGACCACCGAGAAAGCGAGGACCTTGAGCAGCTTGGCCTTGGCTATCTTCACTGCGGCGCCCCCTTGCAGAAGGGGATGTGCTGAGCGTCGCCACCGAAGGCATCGCAGATCTGGTTGAACTCTTCGGCTTGATCGTTGCCACCCATGAAGGCAGTGAACCCGGCGCCGGCGGAACCATCGCTTCCGACGAAGTACGGCGCGATGGGGATACCCAGCTTGTAGACGTACCGGTAGAGGCCATGCACGAGGTCTTGGAGCCCACCGGGCCGCGCCGCGATCGTGGCGAGGACCTTGTCGCCCGAATCCATCATCCGGTCCCAATCCCTACGGTTGAAGATCAACAGGTCGGCGAAGTCATCGGCGAACGGTGCCAGGGAGGTCAGGGCACGTCGCAGATCGTCGTGGGCCTGAGCGGACGCGTACACCGGAACCCCTTCGTTGATAGCGTCGGCGAGAGAGTTCAGGTCGACGCCCTTCTCTTCGAGGTGAGCGAACAACGTCTCGAAGTCCTCGATGGCCTGGAGCTGTGGCTTCATGGTGGCTGCGAACGTGTCCGACAGGTCCGCGTTGGCGACTATCCCGCGTGCGATGTCATCCCCGCGATTTCGCGCCCCTCTGGAGAGCTCGTGGATGATCGTGCCGAGGTTCTCCGGATCGATCGCTTCGAAGACCGCCACGCCGTCCGCGAGCAGGTCCTCGAGCTCGGGACCCACGTGGGCTTCCTCGATCGAGTCCCCATCGGCGAGGAAGGGGCCGTCGGTATTTGGGTCGTACTCGAGGTCCACGTACTTCGCGCCGAGAGCGGTCTTGAGCTCGATCTGAAGCTCTGCGTCCTTGGGCACCTTGTATTCGGCTTCGATCTGGAGCTCGAGCCGAGCCTGGCGGTCGACGAGCTCGATGCCCGTCACCTTGCCGATCTCAACGCCTTTCGTTCGAACGTCGGCGCCTTCGAGCAGCTGCTGGCCCGCGCGTTCGAGGTCGGCGGTCACGTAGTAGTAGTCGCTATAGGCGCCGTACGCGGCGCGCACGCCGAAGTAGACCCCGGCGCACACGATGGTGAGCCCCAGGAGACCCCCGACGATGTACCCGATCCGTTTCATCCTGCGATGCTCACCGTGTCCCCGCCGCCCCACATGAGGAGGGAGAGGAGAAGGTTGAGACACACGACGACGACTATCGACAGGCGGATCGCCTTACCGGTTGCGACGCCCACCCCGGCGGGGCCACCGGTCGCGTTGTAGCCGTAGTAGGTGTGGATCAAAACGACGACGATGGCGAAGATGATCGCCTTAGTGAGGCTGTAGAAGATGTCGATCGCCGGCAGGAAGAGATGGAAGTAGTGCGTGTAGGTGCCGGACGAGAGCTGGAAGAACTTTGTGACGATGGCCTGGGTGGCGAGATAGGAGGCGAAGAGCGCCGCGAGGTAGAGGGGGATCATGGTGAGGAGCGCCGCCCAGATGCGCGTCGCAACCATGTAGACGATGGAGGGCACCGCCATGACCTCGAGGGCATCGATCTCCTCCGAGATTCGGGCCGCCCCCAACTCGGCGGTATAGCCGGCTCCCACCTGCGCCGATAGGGCGACGCCGGCCACCAGGGGAGTGATCTCACGCGTGTTGGCCCACGACGAGACCAGTCCGACGAATGCCTCGGCGCCGATCTGCTGCAGGCCCTGGAACCCCTCGAGTCCCACCTGGGTTCCCGTGAAGAACGCCATCGAAAAGATAACGAAGAACATGCCCGCGCCCATGACGAGGGCACCGACGCCGATCGTGATGTCGGAGATCAATCCCAGGATCACGCCGCGGTACTTCATCGCCGGGCCCATCGACCTGAAGGCCTTGCCGTAGAACTTCAGCTGTCCGGCTGCCTCCTCGAAGGGCGCGGCGCTTCTCTTCAGGAAGCGACCACCGGTGCCCGGACCCGCCTCAGCCTTTACCGCCATGAGTGCCTCACAGTTTCTGGGGGACGAAGTTGAAGTACAGCGCGGTCAGGATGAAGTTCATGAAGAAGAGCAATAGGAAAGTGATGACCACCGCCTGATTAACAGCATCGC
>JACCXF010000118.1 GCA_013697295.1 Actinomycetota bacterium
TCGAACTTAGCGATCGAGGCCAAGGACAGGGGGCGTTGTCGGTTGCCAACTACCAAGCTCGCGCCGAGGTCGTCGACACTCCCGCTCCGGACTTCGAGCTGCCGCTCCTGGGCGAGGATGGGTCGCTCCGGCTATCGGACTTGCGGGGCGATGTCGTCGTCTTGAACTTCTGGGCGAGCTGGTGCTCGCCGTGCAGGATCGAGGCGCCCGATCTCCAGGCCGTCTGGCAGGACTACCGTGATCAGGGCGTCCGGTTCGTCGGCGTGGACGAGCTTGACGACACGTTTGCGGCGCAGGGGTTCGTCCGCGAGTTCGCCATCACATACCCGAGCGTCTTCGACCCATCAGGCTCGCTTGCCGACGATTTCGGGTTCATCGGGCTGCCGGCCACCTACGTGATCGATCGCCAGGGCAACATCGTGTACCGCTTCCAGGGCTTCATCGACGGGCCGACGCTGCGGTCCTCGCTCGACGAGGTGCTCGCCGGAACGGGGAGTTGACCCCCGGATGGGGGCCTACGCTCTCGCCTTCGTCGCCGGAGTGATCTCGTTCTCTTCACCGTGCTGCCTACCTCTGATGCCCGGCTATGTGTCCTACGTGAGCAGCGTGGCGGGAAGCGAAGCGGCCCCCGTCTCGCGACGGAGGGTCATGGGGGCGGCGGCGCTCTTCGTGCTCGGGTTCGCCGTGATCTTCACCGCTCTCGGAGCGAGCGCCTCGGGGCTGGGCGCGGTCCTCCTGCGGAACCGGGACTGGCTGATCCGGGCAGCGGGCGTCCTTGTGGTTGTGCTTGGGCTCGCGACGATAGGGATCCTTCGTATACCGATCCTGTACCGCGAGGCACGTTTCGACATGCGGCGGATCCGTCCCGGAGCAGCGTGGGCGGCACCCCTCGGCATGACCTTCGCGATCGGGTGGACGCCATGCATCGGGCCTGTGCTCGCCGCGATCCTCACGGCGGCCGCCTCGACCACCGACCCCGTACAGGGGGCGGCGCTCCTCCTTACGTACTCCCTCGGACTCGGCGTCCCTTTCATGCTGCTCGCCCTCGGCCTTTCGAGAGGGGGCAGAGTGACGGGCTGGCTCCGACGGAACGGACGCGGTGTCGAGTTCGCGGGAGGCGTTCTGCTCGTAGCGATGGGGGCCCTGATGATCTCGGGCGTTTGGCTCCGTCTCTTCACGCCGGTCTTGCGGCTGTTCTCGCGGCTCGGCTGGCCTCCTGTGTGAGAGGGTGCCTTAGGATTCTACGAAGCGGCGTAGTAGGCCGACCCGAACGGGGAGAATGGTCATGCCGAAGTCCAGGGATCGAGGGAAGCGGCGGCGCGCGCAAGTCCGGGCCACCCAAGGGGCTCAGCACCGCGCCGAGGAGCGTCGCAAGATCTCCTACCAGCGATACCGACTTCGCCGGATCATCGGCTGGTCCCTCGTGGTGCTGGGGGTGACGATCGTGGCCTCACATTGGCTGACGCACCTGCAGGTGTGGGACTTCGCGTCGCAGGGGATCGAGGATCTGGTTGCCGGATACCCCATGGGGGTCGCACTTGGCGTCGGCGGAGCCATCGTTCTCTCGAAGGCGTGAGGAGCGATAGTCTCCTCGCTGTCTTCCTGTTCGTACGTCAGAATTCCCACACAGCGGAACGCCGTTACCGACGAGAGGATCTCCGTGCCGAAGATCAAGGGCGACCTCGGGCCACTCGAGCGAACGATCATGGAGTTGCTTTGGGACCGCGGGGACGCAGAGGTAACGGTCCGGGATGTGCTCGAGTCACCGGCCGGTCGGAAGTCGGCCTACACGACCGTCATGACGGTGCTCGACCGTTTGTGGCGGAAGGGGTTTCTGGCCAGAAGGATGGTGGGAAGGGCCTACGCGTACCGTGTTCGGCGCACCCGTGATCAGCACGTCGGGGGCCTCGTGGCATGGGTTCTCGCCGGATCAGGGGATAGACGATCGGCGTTCCTCGGTTTCGCCCGGAGCGTGGACGAGCAAGATCTGGAGGAGCTCCGTAAGGTGATCCGCCAGGTCGAACGCGAACGCCGAACCGGTCGATGAGGCTCCTGATCATCGCCGGTCTCGTGTCGACCGCGTGGGTCCTTCCGCTCGCCGGAGCGAGCGTCATGCGCCGCCACGGAAGCCCCCGACAGGTGATTGCGTTCTCTCTCGCATCCCTGGCAGCGTTGGGCGCTGGGTTGATCGTAGGTCTCGGCGCGATTCTGGATCCTGCCGCACTCCCTGTGGGGGATCTGCCGGCGCTGCTCGGCCGTTGCGTCGATGCTGCGGGTCGGATCCTCGAGCACCCGGTCCGCCATTGGCCCCGGATCATGGCCGCCTTCCTCCTCCTGGCCGTGATCGCTCGCCTCGCATGGTCCTGGGTCACTTCGGTTCGCGACGCGAGATCGCGATCGAGGATGCTCGATGCGATCGGTCGCGAGGCACAGTCGGCCGACGTGGCCGGCATGAGCCTCATCGTGGTGCCGGGCGACGAGCCGTTCGCCTTCACGCTCGGACTTCGCCGCCGCCGGGTGATCGTCTCCACCTCCGTGCTTTCGGCCCTCGGTGAGGGCGAGCGCATGGCCGTACTGGCTCACGAACGCGCCCACGTGAGGGGATGGCATCCTGCGCTCCTGAGTATCGGCACGGTGCTCTCGCGGGCCTTCCCGTTCATCCCTCCCCTCCGGGTGTGCGCCGACCAGTTGTTGGTAGGTCTCGAGATGGCAGCTGACCAAGCAGCCGTGCGCGCGGTCGGAGATCCCTTGATAGTCGCCCGCGCATTGCTCGCTCTGGCGCCATATGTGCCGAAGGGGACGGCGGGACTCGGTGTAGCTGGCACTGACATAGGCACGCGCGTGGAACGCCTGATATCGATCGGTTCGGGAACGACACGGGGGCGGAGGGTGGCCCCGTGGCTTGTGGGATCGGCGGTCACCCTCGCCTTCGTCTTCCTCCTGGTGCTACCGGCAAGCGCTCAGGCGTTGACCGGCGATGGGCGTGTGCTTGCCATCCATGCCGCATGTCACCTGCCTCACAGCGTGATCTGAGGTGAGGGCAGCTGTGACCCGTACGACTACGACGCTGTGTAGGATGAGTTGCGTCGATCAAGGCGGCATGGGGGATGAGGAATGAAGCAGAAGCTGCTGGCAGCGTCCGTCAGCATCATCTTCGCGCTCAGCGCATGTGGCGATGCTCCACGAGGTGAGTCACCGGCGACGCCGGCTGACGGAGGGATGGGCGATCACGGCGGGATGGGTTCTGCCGACACCTCGGCGTTCGGCATGTCGGCGGAGGTCGATGAGGCCGATCGGACGATCCGTGTGTCGATGGTCGACACCTTCTACTACCAACCAGCTGAGGTCTCCGTCGAGATGGGCGAGACGATCGCCTTCGAGGTCACGAACGAGGGCGAGGCACCTCATGAGTTCGTTCTCGGCGATGGGGCTTTTCAGGAGGAACACGAGACTGGAATGACGGAAATGGACGGCGAGCTCCCGCCGGATGAGTCCTTCGCTCTGAGTGTCCAGCCCAGCGGGACCGAGACCTTGGCGTGGACGTTCAGTAAGGCGGGAACGTTCGAGTACGCATGTCACGTGAGCGGGCATTACGACGCCGGGATGTTCGGACGGATTGCGGTGCAAGAGTGATCGTGGGGCGGTTCCGGACGAGACGAGCGTGGCGCCAACTCGAGGCTGATTCGCACTTTGCTCGGGAGAACCGAGCTCGGCGCCATCGAACCGTTGCCTGGGGTCTCTGGTCTCTAACGGTGCTCATCGGGATGGCGATACTGCTCGTTCAAAACGCCGCGAGCTGACTCCTTGGGCGGGTCACCCTCGCGAGCTCGCGTGAGTCCCATATCAGGGCAGCACAGCTCTTCTGACACGTTCAGGCTGCGATGGTTGCCAGGAGGTCGCGGCAGGCAGCCTCGCAACGACGACAGGCCTCGGCGCAGATTCGGCAGTGCTCCATGTGCCCGGCGTGTCGCTCACACTCCGCCGCACAACTCGCGCATGCGTCCGCGCACGCTTCGAGGAAAGACCTGAGCGGCAGCGACCCAGCGTGCACGATCCGGCTGATCGCACCTCCTGTTGTCGCGCAGATGTCGGCACAGACCTCGTTCAGGCTGATGCATGTTGCGAGGTCTTGAACACGCTCTTCTCCCAGACATGCATCGGCGCACGCGGAGCAGGTTTGCGCACACTCGAAGCAGGCCTCGATACAGGAGGCGAGCACGTCGATATCGACGGGAGCCTCCCCCGGGGACGTTCGGATCATCTCCTGGACATGCATGCGAGTCCTCCTCGTCCGGTCGTCATCCTGTCTACTACCCTGCGTAGGCAATGCAGAACCCTCTCTCGGCCAGGATCTCGCGCCGAACCCGCCTGTCGGCCTTCGATTTCAGGGCCTTGGCCGGTGGGGGCCGCGACTTCCTGCTCTCCGCACGAAGGGGGCTGCGGAGCCCGTGAGAATAGGGACGCGATCCGCTGCACGCGGTGACTCGGCTCACGCGAAGTGGCAGAGTCGAATTGTGGATCGGCCTCGGACGGAGGCCGGTCTGCTTCCTCGTATGGCGCTGGCCGGGCTCGGAGGTGTCTTTTCGTTCCTTGCATTCCCACCTGTAGGCCTCTGGCCGCTCGCCTTCCTGGCGCCGGTACCGCTGCTCTTGGCTCTGAGGGATGCCCGTCCGCGACGAGGCCTCGCGCTGGGTCTCACCTACGGCCTGATCGGCTACGGCCTGACGCTCTACTGGATCCTGCTGTTCGGCGAACTCGCCTGGGTATCGCTCACGCTTCTCGCAGGGCTCTCCACGGCGCTCTTCGGGGGGGTTTTTCCAATCGTGCATCGGCGCGGGAGGCCCGTGCTCACCGCGTTCGGTGTGGCTTCGCTTTGGACGACGATCGACTGGCTACGCGGGCTGTGGCCGCTCGGGGGTTTCACCTGGGGATCCCTCGGGATCTCTCAGGTGTCGAACGGCGCTGCCGTGCGGATCGCTGTCTTGGCGGGCGTATGGGGCGTGACCTTCATCGTCGTGTTCGTGGCGTGTCTACTCGCGGACGCCACGGCGGCCAGACGCTCGATGCGAGGCAGGCTCGGGTCACTCCTTCTGGCCGGACTCGCCATCTTCGCCCCCGTCCTTATCCCCTCCGTCCGCACGACGGGACGAGCGATCGATGTCGCCGCGATCCAAATCGACTTCCGTCAGGCAGCGAGATCGCCGTCGAGGGAAGCAGGTGACGTCGCCGTCACCAGGGCGAACATGCGCCTGCATGGTTCGCTTCGGGACCGGCCGCCCGATCTGGCGATCTGGGGAGAGAGCGCCCTCGATCCGGCCTCGATCGAGATCCTCGACGAGGTGCAAACGGAGATCGCCGCGGTCGGCGCCCCCGTCCTCACAGGTTCAACGTCCACGGATCTGTCCGCGCTCTCCTCCGGTGGTCCTCTGTTCAACCAGGCGGTCCTATTCGACGCCGAAGGGATGATCAGGG
>JACCXF010000140.1 GCA_013697295.1 Actinomycetota bacterium
AGCTTGCGAGCGGCTTGCGCAGGATCGGGCACGGCTGGCTCCACGTGAGTCCGGGCCTCGGAACCGGGCGGTTCACGCCGATCCGCTTCGCATGTCGCCCGGAAGCGACCCTGCTCCAACTCGTGCCTGGCTAGACTTCGCCTTCCGGGTGCGAGGCGTCGGTGAACTCGCGCATCAGGCCCGTAACCAGGAACGCGGTTTGCTCCCCGATGTCGACCGCGTGGTCTCCGAAACGCTCGAGGTAGCGCGCCACGAGGATGAGGTTCGTCGCCCATTCGAACGCTTCTTCATCGCCGGCGTAATCCTTCAATTCGTCGAGCATGCCCCGGTTCAGGCGATCGAGGACGCTGTCCTTGATCGGCAACTGCTCCGCGAGATCGGCATCGGATGAGGAGAACGCAGTCATCGCAACTTCCAGCATGTCGTCTGCCCGCGCCCCCATCTCGACCAGTCGGTGCACCATCGGTGAATCCGGTGGGTACGGGTGCCCGCTCTGAACAAACTTGGCGATGTTGACGCACAGGTCACCCATGCGTTCGACGTGCACGTTCGATTGAAGGATGGCACTGACCAACCGAAGGTCCTTGGCGACGGGTGCCTGAAGGGCGATTAGGTTCAAGACCCGGGACTGAGTGGCGAGGTAGATGTCATCGACCCGATCATCGCCCTCGATGACCTCCTGCGCCATCCCGGCATCTCGCTTCTCGAGGGAGGCGATGACACGGGCTAGTTGGGCCCGTACGAGACCGGCCTCGGCCAGGAGACCGTTCGATGCGACTGTGAGCTCTTCTGCAAAGTTGATC
Organism: Actinomycetota bacterium; assembly: GCA_013697295.1. Taxonomy (GTDB): domain Bacteria; phylum Actinomycetota; class CADDZG01; order CADDZG01; family WHSQ01; genus JACCXF01. The sequence continues at coordinate 804 of JACCXF010000140.1, forward strand.
CTGGGCATGCCTAGAGCTTATCCATTTGTGGGAGGGCTGGACCGGATACCTGCAATCCGGCCAGGCTGAACATCACGCGAACTTTCCACGAACACAACCTCCCGCAGGGGCTGCGGGTGTCGATTCAACCCATAGACTTTCAACGAGAGTGAGCACAACGTGAACGAAACGCTCCTGATCGTACTCAGCGCCCTGCTGGCGGTGACCTGCCTTGTGCTGCTCGCGAGGCTCCGGGCGTTGGCCCGCAGTACCGAGGAGTCCCGCAATGGCCTGAGCAGGCGTCTGAGCAGCCAGCTCTCCGATGTCGAGCGGGAAAGGCGGCGGTCGGTCGAGCTCCTCGAGAAGATGGACGAAGGGGTCCTCGTCCTGAACGACACGCTAACCCCCGTTATGGCTAACGGAGCGGCCCGTCGATTGCTCGGGTTCGACAGCCCCACCCCGGCCCACGTTGGTTCGGATGACATCCTCTCGCTGGCCCGGCGGGCGATGGTCGAAAGCCGCCACGTCGAAGAGGCTCTGCAGCTCTGGCCCCAACGAGTCACGGTGCGCGTGCGAGCGATTCCCCTCGAGGATCAGGGAGGGGTCGCCATCGTCCTTCAAGACGTAACCGAGGAACTGGGCACGCAGCGGATCCGCCGCCAATTCGTTGCCAATGCGTCGCACGAGCTGAAGAGCCCGGTTGCAGGGATGCAAGCCTTGTCGGAGGCGATCCGGGACGCGGTGCATGACGACCCTTCGATGGCGGAACGCTTTTCGGAGAAGCTGATCGGCGAAGCAGAGCGACTCGGGAGGCTGATCTCAGATCTGCTGGATCTTTCGAGGCTAGAGGATCCCGCAAATGTCTCACGCCGCTCCACAAACCTCTCGCGGGTGGCGTTGGAGCAGATCGAACAGGTTCAGACCGCCGCGAGCTCGAAAGAGATGCACTTCAAATATCACATCGACGACGATGTGTGGGTGCAGGGAGATCACCAGCAACTAGGCCTGATGATTCGCAATCTGCTGGACAACGCCATCCGATACACCCCCGAACGAGGAGCTGTGACTTTGTCGGTATCGGCAAAACGGGACGAGGCCGTGCTATCCGTATCAGATACAGGGATGGGTATCCCACTCAAGGCACAAGCTCGTGTCTTCGAACGCTTCTACCGGGTGGACAAGGACCGCTCACGGGATCGTGGGGGCACCGGTCTCGGTCTTTCGATCGTGAAACACGTCGCCGAATTGCACGGGGGCCACGTCTCGCTAGACAGCGAGCTCGGCGAAGGATCGACATTCACGGTTCGCCTTCCCTCTGGGACACCGGAGAGGACCGCGATGCGATCCGTCGCGAGTTAGGGAAGGCGATGCCCAAAGTTCTGTTGATCGAAGACGAGGTGGGCCTCGGCGAAGCGCTCGAGTACCAACTCCAGCGCGAGGGCTACGAGGTGGAGCGCTTGACGGACGGCGCCCTAGGGCTCGAGTGGTTCAGGGCGAACGGAGCCGATCTCGTCCTGCTCGATCTCATGCTTCCAGGGCTCCCTGGGGAAGAGGTCTGCAAAGAGATCCGCAAGTCATCGAGCATCCCAATCATCATGCTTACCGCCCGCGACTCAGAGATCGACAAGGTAGTGGGACTCGAGATCGGGGCCGATGACTACGTCACTAAACCATTCAGCACCCGCGAACTGATGGCACGCATCAAAGCCGTGATGCGCAGGACTTCCGGCGAGCGTGACTCCGGCGATGGCGTGCTCGAGGGCGGCGGGGTTCGGCTCGACCCAGACCGCTTCGAAGTTGTCGTGCGGGGAAAAAGCGTTCACATGCCCCGGAAGGAGTTCGAGTTGCTCGAACTCCTCATGGAGAATTCGGGCCGGGTACTGACGCGTGAGACGCTGATCGATCACATCTGGGGCTCCGACTACTACGGCGATACCAGAACCTTGGATGTGCACATCAAGCGACTCCGCTCGAAGTGCGAGGTGGATCCCCATGAGCCGAAGCACCTCGTGACGATCAGAGGGCTCGGTTACAAGTTCGTGCCCTAGGGGCCGACCTCTCGCGACAGCGACTCGATGTTGCCTGTAAGCATGTAACGGAGGCGCTCTCCGATCATCACCGAGTGGTCGGCTATCCGCTCGAGGGCCCGGCCCGCAACAAGCGTCTGGATGGCTTCCGGGACCGCATTCGGTCCTTGCAGTTCCAGGATGGCGGTCATCAACCGGCGCAAATAGGAATCCATCGCGTCATCTCGTTGCTCGAGGCTATGGGCGACTCGAAGATCTCGTTGGGTGAAGGCCCGCACGGCGGTTGCAAAGAGCTCTTGGGCCTCTTGAGCCATCGTTCCCAAAATCTCGAACGAGGTTGGATTCGCGGCGAGCAGATGATGTTCGGGCGCAAGCTTGGCGATGCGCAAACACAGATCACCGGTTCGCTCGAGGTCTCCAACGATCCGTACGACGGAAACGACGAGGCGCAGATCGGAGGCTACAGGACTCTGTCTGGACAACAGGTCGTAACACCGCTCCGTTAGAGCGACGAACATGCTATCGATCGCATCATCGCCGGCGATCACACGTGCAGCGAGGTCGAGGTCGCCGGTCAACAGGACCTCGGAGGAGCTGGCCAGAGCATCCTGCACCCTGAGCCCCATCACGTCGACCTGAAGAGCTAGGTGCTGCAAGTCGAGCGCGTAGGCTGCTCGCAAGGGCATGACGTCGGTCTCGCCCGAGGCCGCAACGTCATCCACGCGGGTTCTAGCCGAAACGTCCCGTGACGTAGTTCTCGGTCCTTTCGTCGCTAGGGTTCGTGAACATCTGCTCTGTCTTGTCGTACTCAACCAAAACACCCGTACGGCGATCCTGCTCCTCATTGACCTCAGCGGTGAAGAAGGCCGTCATGTCACTGACGCGAGCAGCCTGCTGCATGTTGTGGGTTACCACCACGATGGTGAACTCGTCCTTGAGGTTCTGCATGAGATCCTCGATGCGTCCCGTGGCGATGGGATCGAGGGCCGAGCAAGGTTCGTCCATGAGGATCACATCGGGCCTCACCGCTATGCAGCGGGCGATGCACAATCTCTGTTGTTGGCCTCCGGACAAACCCATCGCCGACTCCTTTAGCCGGTTCCTCACTTCGTCCCACAAGGCCGCCTTCTGCAGGGACTCCTCGACGACATCATCGAGATCGCCCTTGAACCCGGCGACCTTCGGCCCGAACGCGATGTTGTCGTAGATGGACTTGGGGAACGGGTTTGGTTTCTGGAACACCATCCCGATCCGACGCCGCACTTCTACCGGATCCACCCTCTTGTCGTATAGGTCCGCACCGTGATACCGAACCGACCCTTCGACGCGAGCGGTTTCGATCAGGTCGTTCATGCGATTGAAGCACCGCAACATGGTGGTCTTCCCGCAACCGGATGGGCCGATCAATGCGGTGATCTGGTGCTGCGCGATGGACATGGACACGTCTCTGATCGCCCTAAAGGGACCGTAATAGACGGCCAGATCCGCTACCTCGAATACAGGTTCGCCCGAGGGCCTCGCGTTAGGTTTACGGGCCCCCATATCGATGTGAACGTTGCGGGGCGAGTCTGTGGTTACCGTTTCCATCACCATTTCCTCTCGTAACGGTTGCGCAGGATAATCGCGATCGCGTTGGCCGACAGAGTCATGATTAACAAGACGATGATGGCAGCCGACGTAAGCGCTCGGAAGTCTTCATTCGGAAGGCTCGTCCACCTGAAGACGACAACGGGAAGAGCCGTGTAGCCCTCGCGGAACGACTCGAAGAAACCTCGTCCCCCGGTCGCCAGCAGCCCGGTGGTAGCGCCGACCACGAGGAGAGGAGCGGTCTCTCCGATCGCGCGAGAGATCGAAAGCACGGTCCCCGTCAAGATCCCAGGAGCCGCTGCCGGTAGGACGTGGCTCCGGATCACTTCCCAGCGCGTCGCCCCAACGCCGAAGCCGGCCTCACGGATGCTATCGGGCACGGCGCGAAGGGCTTCCATGGAGGTGATGATGACGATCGGGAGCACCAGGATAGCCAGCGTCAGTCCCCCGGCCATGACGGTCTTCCCCCCCGTCAGGGGCGCGAGGACCTGAACGAAGATGACCAGGCCCAAAAGGCCGTACACGATCGAAGGGACACCGGCGAGATTCCGGATATTCACGTCGATGAACCGATTGAAGCGGGTGTCGGACGCGTACTCCTCGAGATAGATGGCGGCGGCCACGCCCACAGGGAAAGCCATGAGCACCACAAAGATGAGCAGGAGCAAGGACCCGACGATCCCTTGTCCCACGCCCGCGGTCGTTGGAGAGACGACCGTCAGTCGTCCCCGAAGAAACTCGCCACCTCTCTCCTGAAACACTCCGAGGCCGCCGCGAGCCACGTCCGCGATCAGAACCAGAAGTATCAACAAGGACAGCAGGAGAGCGAACAAGAGCGCGGCCTGAAAGATGATGCCCTTGACGTCGGTGCTCCGGCCCCTCAGCTGTTGGGCGACCACATCTGAGGTACGCGGGCCCTTCGCCGCGATCGCCATCAGTACTTCTGCCTTACGCGCCTGACGAACCGGTCACTGATCACGTTGAGAGCGAGCGTGATCAGGAACAGCAACAACCCGATGAAATAGAGGCTCTCGAAGGTCCCCTCTGTGCCCCTCACCTGATCGCTCCCGATGGCGAGGGCGGTCATCGCCGCGGTCATCGTCTGACCGGGGGCGGCGGGATCCAAGGTGAAGGCCGACCCTCCGGTTGCTCCCGACGCGATGGCCACGATCATCGTCTCGCCGATAGCCCGCGAGAGGGCCAGGATCAACGACGCGACCACCCCCGAGACGGCGGCAGGAACCACCACGTTCAGGGTGGTCGATCGCTTTCGGGCGCCCATCCCGTAGGACGCCTCGCGCAACGATTGTGGAACCGATCTGAACGCGTCTTCTGCGACCGCCGCCACTAGAGGAGTGATAAGTATCCCGACGGCGATGCCGGCCGCAGCCATGTTGAAGAACTGGGCTCCCGGCACGATCCGTTCGACGATCTGAGGTGTGATCCAAGTGATCGCGAAGAAGCCAAGCACCACGCTTGGAACACCGGCGAGTATCTCGAGGATCGGCTTCAGGTACCTGCGTACGCGCGGCCGCGCGTACTCGGAGAGGTAGATCGCGGCCCCCAGCCCCAAGGGGGCGGCGACCAGCATGCCGATGCCGGACACCAGAAGCGTTCCGGCGAAGATCGTCATCACATCGAAGGACCCACGTCGAGGGAACCATCCATCACTGGGCGCGATCAGGGTTGCCAGATCCACCTGGGCGAGGAAGTAACCGGCTCTGCCCACGAGCGAAAACACGATGGCCGCGCTCACGACAACCGAAACCACCGCCGCGGCTTGGAAGACGCGACGGATCAACGTCTCCTTCCGGCGTCGCCGGGGATTCCCCGATAGATCGATGCCGGTGGGACTCATCGCTGCTTGCGCCACACCAACTCCCTCAATAGGCAATGCTGGTGCGGGGTCACAGACCCCGCACCAGCCCTACAACGCTCTCTTAAGCTATCCCTCTCGTGATCCGGTTTCCTGGGACTCCCAGACTCCTCGTGTCTCTTCGAGGTCCTCCGTCGCAAGGTCTACGTAACCGACCTCACTCACCGATGCGATGCCCTCCTCGGAGAGGTAGAGGTCGACGAAGGCCTGAACCTCCGGCCGGTCGGCGCTCTCCGTCTTCACGTAGATGAAGAGGTCCCGAGCGATCGGATAGTCGCCGCTCGAGATGGTCTCGGGGTTGGGCTCGACGCAGTCGTCGCCCTCTTCAGCGATCGGTAGCGCCTTCACCGTCTCATCGTTGGACTGGTAGAACGCGTAACCGACCCAGCCCAATGAGGTGTCGCTGCCCGAGATGCCCTCGATGATCACGTTGTCGTTGGCGGACGCCTGGTAGTCCGGTCGGATAACGGGGTCGTCCTCCTTGATCTTCCGCTCCTCGTATGCGATGTCCTCCATCACGATCTCGCCGAAGGAGTCGAAGGTTCCCGACTCCTCACCCGGAGCCGTGACGTCCAGAGGGACGTCGGGATAGGGGGCGTGACCGGCACCGATCTCCTCGGCCAGGTCGTCCGCGTCGGACCAGCTCTCGAAACCCTCCGACTCGGGTCCCAGCAGGGCGTAGAGATCGTGGAAGTCGAGGCAATCGACCTCGCTGTTGTTGACGGACGTGATCACGGATAGCCCGTCGATCGCGACCTTCAGCTCGATGAACTCGATCCCGTTCTTCTCGCACACCTCGACCTCTTCCGGATCGATCGGCCGGGAGGCGTCGGAGATGTCAGTCTGCCCGTCGCAGAACAGTTCGAATCCGTCGGACGTGCCGGGGCCGTCGATCTTCACCGCTACCTCGGGATTCTCCGCGATGAACTTCTCGCCCACGGCCACCGAGATCGGCTCGACGGTGGAAGATCCAGAAACGACTACCTCGCCGGAAAGGGCTTCGGAGTCTCCTCCTCCGCCTCCCGAGTCGGTATCACTCGAGGCGTCGGCACACGCCGCGCCGACGAGGGCGAGCGCCAGAGCTACGAGCAGGGTCTTTAGCCAGACCTTGTCGCGCGTATTCGTCATTGAGTCGATTCCTCCTCGTTAAAACAAGGACCCGCCACGGGTCCGAGCTCCACGTCGGAGCTCAACCAATCCGCAAGCTAGCAACGACATGTGGCAGACCGGCATCCTGTTCATGAACTCCCCGCGAACAGCCCCCCACGCGATTAACGGGCTCCAGCGAAAGGGAGTTGGCGACTCCCGTACTGAGGAGGCGCTGTTACCCGGAGTGAGGCTCAAAACGGTCTGCCTCCCGGAGGGTGGCGGCGCCTCCTCAGGCCTCCCTCCGGGCGACGTCGCCTCCTCAGGCTTGGGACCAGCGGGTCAAGTACCGGCCTTGAGCCCCGACGGGGACCTTGGAGTGGGGCTATAGGATGCTTCGACTACGGGAAGTGGCGCAGCTTGGCAGCGCGCAGCGTTCGGGACGCTGAGGTCGCGGGTTCAAATCCCGCCTTCCCGACCAAGTAAAACTGCAGGTCAACGGCCTACCTAACCGATTGAGCCCGGAAGCTCCACTACGTCGCTGGACACAGTTTGGACACGCGCCGCCGGGTAGAGGTCCTCGAGCCGGCCGTCAGCAGGTCGTCCTGCTCGGGGAAACGGTGCCCGTAGAGCTGCAAGTTGCCGTCGTCTTTCGTTGCTTCTCAGCATCGCGTGTCCAACGCTTGTCCAGGGGGACTCCGCCCCTTCCGAGCCCCACCGGCCCGGCACGCGGCGAGCTTCGGCGTCGAGGGATGCTTGCCGCGCGGTCGCGAGCATCCCCGTACATGGGGGAGCCGGGTACACGAGAGCCACGCAGCCTTTGATCTTGGGCGTCAGCGCGTCCTGGAGGACGTGGGGAAGGTTCTAGGGCCTCCTAGCGCGTCTCCGTGAGGCTTTCCGGGGCTCTGAATCTAGCCCCTCGGGTTGATCGCGGCCGGCGCCATCGTCTACGCCATCCGCCACATCCCTCACGCCACTGTGACGGAGCGCCAGCCTCTTCGAC
>JACCXF010000141.1 GCA_013697295.1 Actinomycetota bacterium
GGACACGAGGGGGCAGGCATTATTGAGGCAGTCGGACCCGACGTGCTGACACTGTCACCCGGAGACCGCGTGGCCATCGGGTGCCGGGTCCCTTGCGGCGTGTGCGCTCAGTGCCGGCGGGGAAACCCCCGCCGGTGCGCTACCTCCGCGCCCGCAGCGCCGAGCCTCTTTCGCGCGGGTGACGGCGTCCCGGTGACGGCCGCGTTCGGGATCGGACTGTTCGCGGAGCGGATCATCGTCGATGCGGGCGCTGCGGTCCGAGTTGAGGCCGGTGTTCCCCTCGAGCATGCCGCTATGTTCGGGTGCGCTTTGATGACGGGGGTCGGGGCGGTCATGAACACCGCCAAGGTGTTTCCCGGGGCCACCGCCGCGGTGGTCGGCTGCGGAGGAATCGGCCTCTCGGTAGTCCAGGGCGCCCGGCTCGCGCATGCCAGTCGGATCGTGGCAATCGACGTGTCCGCGGCGAAGCTGGAGTGGGCCCTGGAATTGGGAGCCACTGACGTCGTCGACTCCTCAGTCGTCGATCCGGTGCAGGCCGTATTCGACCTCACCGACGGCCTCGGAGTCGACTTCGCCTTTGAAGCGGTGGGCCTCTCCGGATGTGTCGACCAGTGCTTGCGAATGCTCAGCTATGCCGGCGTGGCAACGATCATTGGTGTGCCCCACGATGGTCGCCCTCTCGAGCTAGGGCTGGGGGGACCGGATGGCTTCTTTTCCAGGACCAAGTCGCTGCTGGTGACCCACGGGGGTGACTCGCTCCCACAGCAGGACCTTCCGGTCCTCGGCCAACTAGCCATGCAGGGAATGCTCTCCATGGAACGGATGGTCACCCACCGTGTCGGCCTCGAAGACCTGGAGACCGGCTTCGACTTGATGCGTGCCTCGAAGTCAATCCGGACCGTCGTTTCCTTCGGCGATGAGAGCGATATGGGATGAGCTGATGCAGTTCCCGATGACTGCCCTCGCCGAGGAATACGAGTCGCTGCGGGAACCGATCGATGCTGCGATTCTTCGCGTCCTGGCCAGCGGGAGGTACGTGCTGGAGGAAGAGCTGGCGGAGTTCGAAAACGAGTTTGCGCGCTACATCGGCACCAGATTCGCCATCGGGGTGGGGTCGGGGTCCTCAGCTCTCACCATTGCGTTGAAGGCCGCCGGAGTCGGCCCCGGAGACGAAGTGATCACGGCTCCCAACACCGACAATCCCACGGCTGCGGCCATCGAACACGTTGGATCGTCCGTGGTTTTCGTGGACACGGAGCCCGACACGTTCAACATCGATCCCGAGCAGGTGGAGCGAAAGATCACGAGTTGTACGCGGGTCCTCCTTCCCATCCACTTGTTTGGGAATCCGGCCGACATGGACGCCATCTCCGATATCGCGGGCCGGAACAATCTGATGGTGATCGAGGACTCGGCTTTGGCAGCGGGGGCACTGCATCGGGGCCAGAAGACGGGCACATTCGGTCTCATCGGATGCTTCAGCCTGGCCCCTTCCAAGATTCTCGGGGCTTATGGCGATGCCGGGATGGTGGTGACCGACGACGAGCAGATCGCAGACCGGGTGCGCGTCCTCCGGAACTATGGATATGCCCCTGGCATCGACCTCGATCCCGCCAACTTGCTGGGCGGAACTACCTGGGAGGTGCGCGACCATGGGTACAACTCCCGCCTCGATGCGATACAGGCGGCGGTCCGGGTCAAGCTGAAATCGCTCGAGGCTCGAATCGGTAGTCGGCGGAAGGCCGCGGCGATTTACGACCGGCTCCTCGAGCCCTTAGGCGTCTCCACGCCGATGGCTCGCCCCGGGATGGAGCCCGTGTACTACGCCTACAACGTCATGGCGGAGGACCGTGACCTCGTCCGGACCGCCCTTGCTGACGACCGTATCTCCACCAGGCTATACTACAACCCACCGCTGCACCTGCAGCCAGCCTTCGCGCATCTTGGCCATGGCCCGGGGTCGTTTCCCGTCCTCCCCATCTTCCCTCAGATTACGGAGCAGCAGCAGAGCTGGGTTGCCAGTTCGTTGGAGAGGGCCGTGGGATACCGTGTTTGATCCCCATCGAGTTGGAGGGGTCGGCCCAACCAGGGGCATTTCTCGAGTAAGCAGCAACCAGATGATGGATTGGAGATGAAGATGGCGCCCCTTGCGCTAGCACATGACGACTACGGCTCCGGCCCCCGGACGCTCGTATTGATCCACGGTGGCTACGGCGACAGAACCGTTTACGCCAACCAGGTGCCCTACTTTGCGGGTTCGAGACGCGTTGTGACCTTGGACCTTCGTGGCCACGGCGAAACTGCCAAACCTGTCGAGTCCTACTCGATCGGGCAGTTCGCAGACGACGCTGCGGGTCTCTGTGGGGAACTCGGGGTAGACGACGCTGATGTAGTCGGACACAGCATGGGCGGGGTTGTGGCGGTCGAACTAGCTCATCGGCACCCCGGGTTGGTGCGTGCAATAGCCACGCTGGACTCACCCTCCATCATCCCGGGATGGACGGAGGCGCACATGGGGCCTTACACCAGCGCTATTCACGGTTCAGGTTTTAGGGAAATTCTCAAAGAGTTTCTCGATGTGGCTTCGTCTCCCATTGACGATGATTCGCGTCGCCAACAGGCATTGGCTTCGATCGACAATTTGCCACATCACGTGGTGACGGCGGTGTGGGATGCGCTCATCGATTGGGACCCCGAGCCAATCAGGGTTCCGCTCCTTTATCTGGACCATGGCCAGCCCAACCTCGACTACGGCTCCCTTCGTCAGCTCTGCCCCCAGCTGAATGTCGGTCAGACTGTCGGCGCCGGCCACCGGGCCCTCCAAGAGGTGCCGGATCAGGTGAACGGCATGCTTTCCAGGTTTTTCGACCACGCAGAGGTACTAGCTGAGCACGCCAAGCGTCATGCCGGGGTGTTTAGCTACAAGTCGTGAAAGATTCTGCCTGTCTGCAGTTGACATCTCGATTCGAACAGGCCAAGAATCAGCTAACGGCGGAGCTGGCCACCTCAAATCAAGGAGGACTCCAACAAAGGTCGGAAACATCGCGATCGCCCACTATTGCTTCCAATTTGGCCGGCCGAGCCCGGAACTTCGAACGAACCGCTGTCGAATCAACGAGGAGGAAACATGACAAGAACGTCTGCAGGCACCCGCCGGTCAGGCGGGTCCGTGCTCAGGTGGTATGCCTTGGTCCTGGTGGTCGCCCTCCTGGCGGCCGCCTGCGCGGGCGGCGCCGATACCACGACCACGACCGCCGATGTGGCGGCTACCATGACGACCGCCAATGCGGCGGCTACGACGACGACCGCCGACGCGGCGGTTACGACGACAGCAGCTGGAGCCGAAGTCACGGCGCCGGAAATTCCAGCCGCTACGGTCCGGTTCGGGTTCTACCCCTGTTGCGCCGACAACAACCTCTATCAGATCGCCGTCGAAAAGGGATGGTATGAAGAGGTAGGGATCACCCTCGATCCAGCAGGCGGCCACCTCTACACGCTGTTCGATCAGATCGTGCCCTCTATGCAGCGGGCCGACTTCGATGTGTCGAGCATGTTCGTGCAGGGCTATCTCCAGACCCTCGACAGCTTCGCGATGGACATCCCGCCGATTTGGTTCGACGACATTTACGTCGGGTACGCCATCCTCAAGGCACCGGGCAGTGAGGCCAAGACCACAGACGACTTTGTCGCCGAGGGTATGCCCATCGGGGAGGCAATGGCGGCGGCCGTTGCCCAACTGGAAGGTGCGGAGGTCTACACGCCGCCTCATGGCCAGGTGCAACCACCCTATCCCGACGTGTTCATGAGCTACGCGGGTCTCTCCTATCCAGACGACCTCAACTTGCAGTTCCTCGAGGACAACAACATCATCGCCGTCGCCACCCAAGAGGGGCGTATCGAGTTCGCCATCCCTTATGCGGCGCCAGTGACGGTGCAGATGCTTCGTGAGGGCTGGGAGCCGGTCATCAATACCGTTCAGGTCCTGAGCGATGTCGGCTCGGAGC
>JACCXF010000155.1 GCA_013697295.1 Actinomycetota bacterium
TCTCGAGGCTCCCGCTCTTGCTGGCGAGCCACGTCCAGCCACTCCCGAACAGCGCCGTGGCCTTCTCGGTGAAGGAGTCCTGGAACTCCTTATAGGAGCCGAAAGATTCATCGATCGCCGAGCCGACTTCGCCGGAGGGATCGCCCCCGCCGTCCGGCCCCATGATCGTCCAGAAGATCGAGTGATTCGAGTGCCCGCCGCCATGGTTGCGGACCGGCCCCTTGATGTCCTCGGGGACCTTGCTGAAGCTCTTCATGAGGTCGTGCACCGAGTCGAAAACCAGGTCGTCGTGACCCTCGACGGCGGCGTTCAGCTTGTCCACGTAGGTCTGATGGTGCTTCGAGTGGTGGATCTCCATCGTCTGGGCATCGATATGAGGCTCCAGCGCGGAGTAGTCGTAGGGCAAATCCGGCAATGAGTATTTTCCAGCCATACGAACCCCTTTCAAAGTGGTTGGATTACTGATACTTCAACCTTACCCGGCGGCCCTAGATTCCACCCATGCCCTTGTCTTGCTTGTGGGTACGCATCTATCGCAACCTTGCCTTCCCGCTATCAACCGATCGTGGCGGACCGTCGATTGATTCAGGGACACGCTTTCCAAGCAAGGACGACACACCATGGGACGAAACACATGAGCACTCACGGCAGGGTTCTGATCGTCGACGACGACCAGAACGTGCGGAACATCCTCCAGATCGTTATCGAGGCGGAGGGCTATACGGTCGTGGGCGAGGCAGCCAACGGCCTCGAAGCGGTTCGCATGGCCCGCGGAGATCGATTGGATTTCATCATCCTCGACATGCAGATGCCCGAGCTCAACGGCGATTCGACGGCCACCGTGTTAAAGGCCGTGTGTCCCGGGGCGCAGGTCGTGGCGTTCAGCGCGCACCTCGACAGGAAGCCGGATTGGGCGGACGCTTACCTGACAAAGGCCCAGATGAACGATCTGACCACCCTGCTCGACAGCCTGAGGAAGAGCGCTCTGAGCGGATAACGGGATAGCCAAGCAGATGGACGTAGGCGTTCGATAATGAGGCCCTCGATTGACGGGGGCCTTTTCTTTTCCGTTCGCTTCTCTAGGAGGATCATGTGGGTCAAGTCGTTCAAGTCTCTGGTGCGATCCTGATCCTCATCGCCTTCTCCCTGTCTCAGTTCCGCGTGTGGGGTCAGGACGAGTATCCCTATCTAGTGCTCAACCTGGCCGGAGCGGCGATCCTCGGAGTCGACGCGTTCATCGAGGAGCAATGGGGGTTCGTGCTTCTGGAAACGGTGTGGGCGGCCGTCTCGCTTTGGGCCCTGACTTCGAAGGCGCTCGGGCGGGGGAAGGCGACCACCTAGCCATGGGCACCGGTTCCTCGCTACCCGCTAGGCTCGGACGTGACCGTTAGTCACGAGGCGAAGGTGGTTGGCCATCAGCAACTTCTCGATACTCCGAACGCCCGAAGCGCACAACGAGCCGGTCAAGGACTACGCCCCAGGTTCACCCGAGCGCGCGCGACTCCAAGCTCGACTCCGCTCGATGCAAGAGGAGCGCATCGATATCCCGATGGTCGTCGGCGGCAAAGAAGTCACCAGTGGGGACATCTACGAAGCGGTCATGCCGCACAAGACCAAGCACGTCCTCGGTGACGTCCATCAAGGTTCCGCCGAGCATTTCGAGCAGGCAGCGACGGCCGCTCGTGAAGCACATCGCTCGTGGGCTGCCCTGCCGTGGGAGGCACGCGCCTCGATCTTCTTGCGGGCCGCGGATCTTCTCGCCGGGCCGTGGCGGGATGAGCTGAACGCCTCGACGATGTTGGGGCAGTCCAAGACCGCGCACCAAGCCGAGATCGACGCAGCCTGCGAGCTGATCGACTTCTGGCGCTACAACGTCGAGTACATGGGTCGCATCTACAGCGAGCAGCCGCGCTCCGCTCCCGGGATGTGGAACCAGATGGACTACCGGCCCCTCGAGGGCTTCGTGTTCGCCGTATCCCCATTCAACTTCACGTCGATCGCGGCCAACCTTCCCACTGCTCCGGCCCTCATGGGGAACACGGTGGTGTGGAAGCCCTCCCTCACGCAATCCTTCTCCGCGCACTTCACGATGAAGTTGCTCGAGGCCGCGGGGCTGCCGGACGGGGTCGTGAACATGATCCATGGGGCCGGCCCGGAGATAGGGGAGGTCGCTCTCGCACATCAGGATCTCTCGGGGATCCACTTCACCGGTTCGAGTGCCACGTTTAACTGGATGTGGGGCAAGGTCGGCGAGAACATCGAGACCTATCGGAACTATCCACGCATCGTCGGCGAGACCGGCGGCAAAGACTTCATCGTGGCTCACCCGTCAGCGTCCGTCGATGCGCTTGCGACCGCGATCCTCCGCGGCTCCTTCGAGTACCAGGGTCAGAAGTGCTCCGCCGCGTCACGCGTGTATGTGCCGTCGAACCTCTGGGGGGCCGTGAGAGAGCGCCTTGCGGATCAGGTGGGCGAGATCAAGATGGGAGACGTCGCGGACTTCGGCAACTTCATGGGGGCCGTCATCGACGATCGCGCCTTCAAGAAGCACTCGGAGGCCCTGTCTGAAGCTCGGTCGAGCGACGGGTTCGAGATCGTTGCGGGAGGCGAGGTCGACGACGCCGAGGGGTACTTCGTATCTCCGACGGTGGTCCGCTCGGACGACCCGAACAGTCGACTCATGCGGGAAGAGCTCTTTGGCCCGATCGTCACGACCTACGTGTACAACGAAGGCGACTTCGAGGAGGTACTCGAGTTGGTGGACACCACGAGTCCCTACGCGTTGACCGGCGGCATCTTCGCAGCGGACGAAGAAGCAGTCGTCATGGCCAAGGAGAGGCTGCGCTTCTCCGCCGGAAACTTCTACGTCAACGACAAGCCCACCGGGGCAGTCGTGGGCCAGCAGCCCTTCGGGGGGGCCCGGAAGTCCGGAACCAACGACAAGGCGGGCTCGATTTGGAATCTCATCCGGTGGGCGAGCCCCAGAACGATCAAAGAGACCTTCGCCCCTCCGACGGATTACAAGTATCCGTACATGCAGCCGGATGGATAGGCGCGCCACCCGTTGCTGGCTAGGACTTGATGATGCTCGGCAAGCCCGGCTCAACCTCATCCGGGCGGAGTAAGGCCGGACTCGCGCAACGGGCGCCGGGCCAACGCCTCAACGGGAGACGTCGAGGACCTCGCCCTCCTTTGCAACTTCAACGCTCAGTCCCGAGCGCTGAAGCTGTGACCCAACGGCGTCGAGCTCGTCGTCTGTGCGATCGGGATGGTGATGGAAAAGGAGAACCTTCCCAACGCTCGCTTTCTCTGCGAGTCCCACCGCGTACTCAGCCGTGGCGTGACCGAACAACGCTCCCGAAGTGAACTCGGACGCCAGGTATTGAGCATCGTGGATCAGAACGTCCACGCCTTCGACGAGGTCCATCACCGCTTGGTGATAGTCGCCGAGGCCGTCCGGTCCTTCACCGATGGCAGCCGGATTGTGATCGGAGATATACGCGAAGGAGCTCGACTCGTCGGACACTCGGTAGCCGAAGGTGGGCCCCCCTTTGTGCGGGACGCGCCGAGCGAGCACTTCGTATCCCTCGATCTGGTGATCCCCCTCCTCGAGGCTCGCGAAGGAACAAGATCCGCGCATCTCTGTCGGATCGATCGGGAAGTAGGGAGGAGACATGACCTGTCGCAGAACCCCCAGGGGATCCTGGTGTTCGGGCACGATGAGATTAGCGTTCGCGTCCTCGCGGTCCAATGACGAGAAGAACGGCAAGCCCTGGATGTGATCCCAATGCAGGTGAGTGAACAGGATCGTGCCCCGAAACGGAGATGACCCCAGGACCTCGGGCACCCTTCTGATGCCCGTGCCCGCGTCGAGGATCAAGCGAGTGCCGCGGTCGTCACTCACGGCGACGCACGGCGTGTTGCCGCCGTATCGCACGAAGGCGGAACCCGGGGCCGGGGTCGATCCCCTGACACCGGCCACGAATAGCTTCACGGGTTCAGGACCTCTGGTCTTCTCGCCTGTGGCCCTCGGCCAGTTGCGCCAGCGCGTCCCGATCGACCTCTTCCGCCGAGACGACCGCCACCTTGCAAGGCGTCACAGCCGTGAGCGTGGATGTCCGAGTGCCGCCTTCCAGCGCGGCTCGCTCGCCGATGATCGCCCCCGGTCCCAGCTCGGCCAGCGATTCTCCGTCCACGTCGACCCGAAGCACGCCATCGAGCAAAAGGAACATGTCGGTGCCGGGCTGTCCCTGCTCGACGAGTTTCTTCCCCTCGGTGAGGCTCTTGACCTTGGGCTTGCGACCCCCCATCAACGTTCGTGAGAGCTCCCGTTCGAGAGCCGATTCCACCTCGGTGACGATCGCGGGGGAGTCCTCGTCACCCCAGGGGGTGTGCTCACCGAAAGCGTTCCTGTACCACTTCTTGAAATCGATCAGTCCCGACTTCGCCGTGAGCTTTCCCGCGTCGTCGTACACCCAATGCCGGGGAAACGTGCTGGCGCCCGACAGCGTCTGTTCCGAGGAGCCATCGGCATCGATGGTCAGGTCGAGAGTCGTCCATGCGACGGGAGAGACGATCTGTACGAACGGGGGTCGGTTCACGTGGCGCGGCGCGGGCAGCGGAGTCCTCCCTCCCGCGGTCTGGGTGAAACGTACCCTCAAGCCATCCACCTCCGGCTCCGCTCGCATGTCCGGGAAAGCGATGGTCGGGAAGAGCATGTGCCTGCTGCCGACGCTGAAATTGGTCACCCCCAGCCGGCCGCCTCCCGAGTACCCGTAGGCGGTGATGCGTCCGTCGTTCACCTCGATCCACGCTCTCAGAACGTTCGCGAACCGGATCGCGCCGGACTCGATGAGACCGTCCAGATCCTCGATCACGTCGGGAGGGGGATCGTCGTAGTGGGTGACGCCGGCCTCGAAAGGCATCTTCGTCATGCCCTTGATGGCTTCGGAAGGGATCCACGTAACCGACGTGACGCTCTTCTCGATCCTCATCGCCGTACCTCCTGTATCGCTAGGTCCTTCATCGACTTCCGCATCCCCGCGGATATACGAGGCCAGGCTACGACTGCACAGCAAGCCCGCGTGCCCGGCTTCCACGGCAATCTAGCCCGAGCCGCCCACTCGGTCGCCTCGTGGGTTGGTTGTGGCCCGGAAAGGGGGAGGATGGTGGGCGTATGTCGGGATGAGGGGGGGACCCTGAGGAAGCCGTTTGCTTTGCTGTTGACGATCGGACTGGTCGGAGCACTGGCTCCGGTTGCGGCTCGGGCGGCGATCAGTCGGAGATCACCTCGACCGTTACGTAGAGTGCGTATCGAGGCAGAGCGTACCGAAGAAGGAGTATGAGCCCGACCCGTTCTGTCCTACGTTGGGAGTGATACATGAGCCTCATGAAACGTCTGGTTGTATCGATCGCGACTGGAGGCCTCCTCCTAGGGGCTCTCGCTTCGCCGGCCGCGGCACACCCGGTCACGGTCGAGCAGATGCACATCTCTAACTTCGGAAGTGGCGGGATCAACACGCAGATGTGGTTGAGCCAAGAGGATCATCCCGGGACGGTAAAGATCACTCTCAAGAAGAAGAACGCGGCGGGCGACTGGGTGAACGTGGCCACCAAGACGGCGACCTACCAGGTGGGATGGGGCTACACCTACACCTTCAATCCCGTCCGGGGCCAGACTAGATGCAAGGCGAAGGGCGTGTTCACCAGGGCCAACCACCCGAGATTGAGCGCGACGAGCGACGTCATCGACTGCTAGCGCACCTGGGATCTGAAGGAAGGCCCCCGCTTTGCCGGGGGCCTTTCGCATTCGTCTCTGGGAGCTCGCCTGACGGCGGTCGCTTCTTGAATGCGAAATAGGTGCGGGC
>JACCXF010000178.1 GCA_013697295.1 Actinomycetota bacterium
GCCTGAGCCGATGCCGCGCGCGCTCGATCCACAGACCGACGCCGCGCTCATGGCTGCCGTCGAGCACCTCGACGACCCATTCGCTCGGACTGGGCTCATCCTTCTGCGCGCCACCGGCATCCGCATCGGCGAGCTGCTCGACCTTGAACTCGACTGCTTGGTGGACTTCGGGGAGCACGGCACGTGGCTGCGCGTTCCGATCGGCATGCTCGGCACCGAGCGCACGGTGCCGCTCGAACCCGTCACCGTCCAAGTGCTCGATGCATGGATGGCCTCTCGCGGTCGACAGCGCGCCCTGCCGCACCCGCGCGACGGTCGCCCTGCCGAATTCGTCTTCATGGAGCGGGGACGTCGCCCCACAGAATGGCGTCTGCGCAAGGGCCTAAATCGGGCCGCGGCCACCGCCGGACTCACCCAATCGGATGGCTCGCCGGTGCATCTCACCCCGCACCTGCTCCGCCACACCTTCGGCACCAGCCTGATCAACGCCGGAATGTCGCTGCCCGCGCTGATGCAGCTCATGGGCCACGTGAGCCCGGAGATAACCCTACGATACGCCCGACTGGCGTCCCCGACGGTGCGGGCTGCCTACGAGACGGCGATGGACAAGATCGGTTGCGCCACCCCCTTACGCTGATCCCAGCTGGAAAACCTGTGGTGCCTGAACGGGTGCAGTGGCTCTCTTCCGAGATGCTCAAGACCCGGGTGGCCCACGGATACTGCTCCCGCCACCTCGCTGGTGAGGCCTGCCCATACGCCAACATCTGCGAGACCTGCGACAACTTCGTACCCGCCGCCGAATTCGTCCCGGTCATCGAAGACCAGCTCGCCGATGTCCGAGCGCTTCGCGACGACGCGGCGGGTCGAGGTTGGGAGAGCGAAGTGGCCCGCCATGGACGGGTTATCGACAGCCTCGAAGGGCACCTCGGTCGACTGAAGAAAGAAGGAGGTGATCCAGCCGCCGCTGGTTGATCTAGCCCCGAGGGCCGGTTAATTCTTCTCTTGTGGATCTGGCACCGCTGCACCACGGCCATACGACCGAATACCGAGTTGACCGCGGCTCGCAGCGCCTTGCCGCCATCGATGACGACGAGGATCCCATCGTCGAAGGTGAGGCCGCGCTCGATGAGGTCGGACAATAGCGCCCGGCACACGCCCTTGTTCTCGGTGGTGCCCTCCCGCAGACCGAGCGGATGCTTATGCCCCTTGGCGTCTATGCCCAGAGCGACGATCATGGTGTGCCCCGCGATCTCGACGCCGTCGAGAAGTAGCGCCACGATGTCGCACTCCGAGAGGTCCTTGGACATCAACTCCTTGAGGGCGGTCGTGGTGCGCTCCACGAAGCGCCGCGACACCGACGAGCGCTTGGTCCCGGTCGCCTCGACGTCACCAACCGGCTCAAGCCCGGCAGAGTAGTTGCGCGTCGACAGGCCCGCGACCATGCGCTCAAGTGCCATCTGTCCGAGCAGGTCTTCCTTGGCGAACTGCGCGTAGGTAGCGAGCTCGACCTCACCGGAACCATCGACGTGCCGGGCGCGTGGGCGGATGACCGCGACTTTGCGTCCACCGAGAACTGCGCTGCCGGCCTCGGAGCCATGGCGAGTCGCCGAGCGAGAGCGATCGTGCTTGCCCTTTTCTCCAACGACCTCATTGAGTTCCTCTTCCATCATCAGGGCCATCACCTGAAGCCCGATCCCGACCGAGAACGCCAGCAGCCCCCCTTTCCCGGCGCCCGTTCTGCGTCCACTTCTTTGCGAATCGGTGGTCGGAAGCAAAACGATCTCTAGCAAAGGCCCCCGAGCAGTTTCAGAAATGTCGCCTTAGGGACTTATGGAAGTTCTGGAATTGCCGATGGAGTAACCATGAGGAACTCCCCAAGAATCCGCGACGCTTGTCTCCTTGATCGTGGGCTGTTGCGGTGCGCCGCCCCGACCCTCGTGGCGACTCAGTGAGAGGTCTTGGGCTCGGGCTCGTCGCCGCGCTGCTAGCGCTACCCCTCTTGCAGTCCCCTGCTCAGGCAGAGTCCTTCCATTGCATCGGAGCACCTGCCGATGAGCCAAACGGTGGGTTGTACCCCGAGCAGAGGGAGTTCGTTGAGAACCAGGCGTGGTGGAAGCCGGGCCCCGGTCAGGCTGTTACCGCCGGGTCGGATCAGGGTCATGCCCACTTGGGTGCTTGTATCCCTGAGCGCGAGACGCTCTCATCGAGCAGCGTGAGTTTTGCGGCCCGGCTCATCTTGCATGACAACCCTGGTGTCATTACCTCATTGAGCCTGGTGTTCAAAGGCAACGACTATGAAACCACCGTCAACAAAGCCTCCTTCAGCTCGTTCCGGTGCCCCGTACCAGGCAACTGCACCAAGTGGGCGACCTTGTCTGGGCCAGTATCATCTTTCGAACATTCCGGTTTGCAAGAGATCCGAATCCGAGGAGGGGTCAACGAACCCTCCGTAAACGGCTCCTCTCGTGAGATGAAGGTGAGCATCAACTGGCAGACATACGTCCAGAACGGCAAGTCCACGCGCAATGTCAGCAGGTTCCCCTGGCTCAGAGGCAAAGGCTGGTACACGCACGCTCTCTACTGCGAATCGGCTTATCTGTCCGTCTTGCCCGACGCCCCGGTAAGCGGAACTTGGAGTCCTAGTGTTCACCAACTCGGCCACTCCACCGACGAGAGTCTGCCGGTAGCCCATCACTCGGTTCGGATCGATCCCGATTTCCACGCCGACCCCGCAATTCCGGGGATGATCCTCTCGGATGGGGAGGGCCCGCTCCCCGACACCGTGTTTTCCATAGACACTACCCAGCTCTCCAACGGGGTGCATAGGCTCTTTCAGAGAGCTGATTGCCGGGACGACTCCTTGGCTTCCACCAATAGCGGTGTGTTGGTCGTGCCCTTCGAGGTAATGAACCCATGAACGACAGCGAGGAAAAACGTTGACTCCATAGTTCTACGACCTGGGTCCGGAGTTCCGCAGTTTGAAGGCATTCTGAGGACACTCTCGACCTAAAAGCCCTGGTAGAGCGCGCGCGTGAGGCTCTGTCGGCTGGAATCTCATAGGCACACGACTTGCTAGGAAAGCACCCTGTTCGCGCTCACGGCCAACCGCGCGTTCGAGCCGTCATCCAAGCTGGCGGCGTGCACGTGGGCCGCCGAGCGCGTCGCGCTGCCCGGAGTCGACGCGTTCAGCGACGACGACGCCTACCGGGCGATGGACGCGCTGCTCGAGTGCGAACACGACATCGCGGAACGCATCTACACATCGGTCGCGACCCTGCTCAACCTAGAGGTCGACCTCATCTTCTTTGACACGACCTCGACCTACTTCGAGACCGAGGACGAAGACCAGGGTGACGACGGCTTCAGACGCTTCGGGCACTCCAAGGATGCCCGCGACGATCTTCCCCAGGTGGTCATCGGCATGGCGGTGACAAGAGAGGGCATCCCCATCCGGGTGTGGAGCTTTCCCGGCAACTCCTCGGACCAGGTGCTCATCCGCGCGGTCAAAGACGGTCTCAGGGCGTGGAGGATCTCTCGTGTCGTGTGGGTCGTGGACCGAGGCTTCGCGTCGGACGAGAACCGTCGCTACCTGCAGCGCGCCGGAGGCCACTACATCATGGGCGAGAAGCTGAGACGCGTCAGCGACAACCTCGAGGCGCTGTCCCGCCCCGGGCGCTACGCCAAGATCAAAGGCAACCTTCAGGTCAAAGAAGTGTGGGTCGGCGACGGCGAGGCCCGCCGACGATTCATCGTGTGCAAGAACCCCGAGGAAGCAAAGCGCGACGCGGCCAAGCGCGTCAAGGCGCTTGAGCGCATCGACAAAGCGCTGGCGGCGATCGCACGCAAGAGGACCAAAGACGACCGGCGCGACGCCGAAGGCGCGCTGCTCGCCCACCCCACCCTCGGCCGCTATCTGCATCGCAAGGGCGGTCGGCTCCAGGTCAACCGGGCCAAAATCAAAGACGAAGAGCGACTCGACGGCAAGTTCTTGTTGTCCTGCTCGGACGACACGCTGTCAGCCGAGGACGTCGCGCTCGGCTACAAGTCTCTGCTGGAGGTCGAAAGGGGGTGGCGCTACTTCAAGCACGTGCTCGACGTCCGCCCGGTCTATCACCGCAAGGAGGAGCGCATCCGCTCGCACGTGCTGCTGTGCTGGCTCGGACTGCTGCTCGTTCGTGTTGTCGAGCTCGAGGCCAAGGACACGTGGCGCAACATTCGCGACGAGATGAGCAAGCTCCACCTCGGCAGCTTCGCCGGGCCCGCCGGCAAAGTCGTCCAGAGGACCGAGCTGACCGTGCGCCAGAAGGAGCTCCTCAAGGCGCTCAAGATCAAGGAGCCGCCCCGGTTCCTCGGGATCACCACGGCCGAGGACGCATAGGCACTACACGCGATCCGGCCTCATTGGCCGTTTTCCCTGCTCAACGCCTACCCTGACCCGTTCTACGACCTCCCCCCATTCCGGCTTGCAGGCGGGGAAGGTGAGCAACGATACGGCCACGGCGGTTTCGTGCACACTCAACGACTCGCCCAACTGGGTGCTGAAAACCCAAGAGGGCACCTATCGGGCTTCGTTATGGGCGCGGGCCGAGACAGCGGGGTCGCAGCTCAAGCTGAGGTTACGCGAATACGTGGGATCGACGGCTGCAGGCTCTCGGGTTGACATCTTCCCCCTCACTACCGCGTGGCAGCTGATGACCGTCACTTACACGGTCGTCTCTCCGGGGGCTTCCACGCTCGACTTCAACGCGTACGTGAGCAACGCGCCCACAGGAACCTGCTTCTTCGTAGATGACATCTCGATCACACGACAATGAGAAAGGACGCAACATGAGAGTTCTGGTAATCGGTTGCCACCCAGATGATGAAACCCTGGGGGCTGGGGGCACCGTCATCCGGCATGTCAATCAGGGAGACGACGTTTCGGTGTTCATCCTCACGGACGGTGTGGGGGCCCGGCACCAAAGGAAGGAACAGCAGAAGGAGTGCGCTGAGAAGGCCTGCGCGATCCTCGGCGTCCACGACGTGGTCTTCTGCGACCTGCCCGATCAAGGTCTTGACGCGATGCCGCTTCTTGACGTGATCCGCCCGATCGAGCAGAGAGTCAACAAATTCGTCCCTAACATCGTCTATACGCACTTCGCAGGCGACGTCAATCAGGATCACCGTGCCGCTTTCCAAGCGACGACCGTGGCTTGCCGCTCCGTGGCCTCCAGCCCGGGTGGAACGAGTTCTCTGCTACGAGACGGCATCTTCGACCGAGTGGGCTCCGCCCTTTCCCGGCTCTTCGTTCACGCCGAACGTCTACGTCGATATCGAGGATGTGCTCGACCAGAAGATCGAAGCTATGACCGCATACGCCCATACGCACGTGAGCGAGGTCAAGCCATATCCGCATCCGCGTTCCTATGAGGCGATCGCCGTACACGCTCACAGCAGGGGTGTCGCGGCGGGGATGAAGGCGGCCGAAGCTTTCGCCCTCGTGCGCGAGCGGATCATGAAACAGGGAGGGGAGCCGTGGGCATGAAAGTGATGTTCATCACTCCGGAAGAGCCTTCTGTCGTCACCTCTTTCTATCGAAAGGTGCTTCCAGAAGTGGCCGATCAGGTGGCCGCGATCGCAGTGGTGCGGCCGATCTACAAGAACTCGTCCTGGTCGAAACAGGCCAAGAGATTCATACGCTCGTTCGGATGGAGGATCTTCGGGCTCGAAGCGTTCTCGTTCGTCTGGGACAAGCTCGTCGACCGTGCACACCGGCTGACGGGACTGGGTGAGTCTCGGTCGGTTAGCGGCATCGCCAAGACCCATGGAGTTCGGGTGCTGCATCCCGACGACGTCAACAGCCCAGACTTCCTGAACACCGTCAGGGAGATCGCTCCGGATCTCATCATCTCCGTTTCCTGTCCACTGATCTTCAAGGACGAGCTGCTGGAGATCCCCAGCCTCGCCTGCGTCAACGTTCACAGTTCTCTGCTGCCCCTCTACCGCGGGATGCTTCCGACCTTCTGGGTTCTGCTGAACGAGGAATCGGAGACGGGAGTTACCGTGATGTACATGAATCCCGGGATCGACGACGGCGACATCATCCTCCAGGAACGCATCGCGATCACTGACGACGAATCACTTCGTTCACTCATGGCCAAATGCAAGAGTGTGGCTGCCGATCTCATCCTCGAGACCATCAGACGATTCGAGAGCGACAACGTCGACTCGGCGCCGAATCCCGCCGAGTCGGGCTCCTACTTCTCCTTTCCCACGAAAGCCGACGTGAAGCGTTTTCGGGCCCTCGGGAGAGCGGTGCGATGAGTAAGCGCCTCTTCGATGTGTTGTTCGCGGCACTCATCCTGCTCGTAATCTCGCCGTTGCTCTTGGTCATCGCGATCGCCATCAAACTCGATTCAGATGGCCCGATACTGTTCAACCAGGTCCGGATCGGGCGCGATGCCAGGCCCTTCCGCATCCACAAGTTCCGAACGATGATCCATACGCCCGACGTCGCCGCGGTCAACGTTAGCCCGGATGGGGACACGCGCATCACTCGCGTGGGATCGTTCCTCCGTCGCACTTTCCTGGACGAGATACCTCAGCTTCTGAACGTCGTCAAGGGGGAGATGAGCATGGTCGGCCCTCGGCCCGAGACGCCCGAGTTCGTTCGTCTCTACAGTGATGAACAACGACGGGTACTTGGAGT
>JACCXF010000203.1 GCA_013697295.1 Actinomycetota bacterium
GCAATAATCCTCCAGGGGTCTGGAGCCGGCATTGAGCACACGACACGATTTCGACACGCGCGCGACGCAAGGACAGCCGTCGCCCGCGTTCCGCACAGGGAGAGCCGATCACCGCGGGAGTGGTTCCAGAACCTCTTGCCGCCGCAGAGCGAGCCGCCAACTCGAGGCACCTGACCGACTAGGTCGGCACGTAAGATCGCGACATGTCAGACGCGGACGCAGTCAGGGCCTACATCGAAGCAGTCCCTTCCTCGAACAGGCGGTGACGCGTTCCATGAGTGCCTGAAGGATCTAAGCGTGACGCTTCCTGCGCTTCGCCCGCTGTGGGCTAGTCGCCGTTAGAGGGTTATGACGACCTTTCCTCGAGTGTGTCCCTCTCCCACATAGCGGATCGCCTGGGAGGCTTCGCTCAACGGATAGGTGCGGTCGATAACCGGCACGACCTTGCCAGCCTCGATCAACTCTTTGAGGGGGACCAGGTCCTCGAACTTAGATGACACGAGGAACGGTCGGAGCTTGTGGCTCACGAACCGTTTCAGCGCGTACGCGTTGATCATGCGGCCGCCGCTTGCGAACCAATGATTGTCGAACCCTCCCCCGTTGGGCACCAGCGTTCCCTCTGGTGTAAGAGCGCCTCGGAGTTCGGACATCGAATGGTTCGCCACATTGTCGAGGATGAAGTCGTACCGCTGATTCATCTGCGTGAAGTTTTCATGGCTGTAATCGATGACGTGGTCGGCGCCGAGCGATCGGACCATGTCCATGTTGCGGGTGCTGCATACACCGGTCACCTCGGCGCCGAGTGACTTCGCGATCTGCACGGCGAATGTGCCGATGCCTCCCGAAGCGCCGTTGATCAGGATCTTCTGCCCCGCTCGAACGTCGCCATGATCGCTCAGGGCCTGGAGGGCGACGAGTCCGGCCATGGGCACGGCCGCAGCCTGCTCGAAGGTGAGGTTGGCCGGCTTCGGCGCCAGTTTCCCCTCGGTACCGGTCGCATACTCGGCGAACGAGCCGACGGATTCGCCGAATACCTCGTCACCGGGGTGCAACCGGGTGACGCCGGCGCCGACAGCTTCGACCGTCCCCGACACGTCCGATCCGCGGACGGGATTCTTTGGCTTGCGCAGTCCGTATACCGGGCGGGCGACGTACGGCAGTCCGTTCATGATCGCCCAGTCGGCGATGTTCACACCGGCTGCGTGAACGCGTATCAGGACCTCGTCGTCGTCGATCTCGGGCTTCTCGATGTCCCTGAGATCCAAGGCGTCGGCGGAACCGTACTCGTCTTGGACGATCGCCTTCATCGTGTTCCTCCGATCAGTACGCATGTCTTGCACCTTTCGAGAAGCAGCTTCAGTTGCACTCATCCTGTCCTCCAGTTAGGTACGACCTCCAGCGAGGAAACGGATCCCTGGCGAGGTCTAGCGCACGTCCACCATGTCCTTCATGGGGTCGCACGTTCAATGAACCAGATAGGCGCGCCTGCGTTGGCTTGCAAGATCAGAGTACTCCCCGCCAGGGCCAGAAACCAAAAACGATCTAGATAGTGCGGGCAGATCCGCCGAGGACAGGCGACACGCTCGTCCGTGAGATCTATGAAACGATTCGTTCCATGACATCTTCCGCTGCTCGCGCTCGCACTGCCGTCATCACCGGGGCCTCTAGTGGCATCGGTGCGGCCGCCGCGCTGCGTCTGGCCGAGGAGGGCTTCGATGTCGTTCTCGGTGCGAGGCGCGTCGAGCGCCTCGAGCAGGTTGCAGCGGAATGCGGCGGGCGCCCGGTGCAGCTCGACGTTACCGACTCAGACTCCGTCGATCGTTTCGCGGCCGCGATCGATAGCGTCGACGTGCTGATCAACAACGCCGGCGTGGCAGTGGGCCTGGAGCCCGTCGCGGAGTTGACCGACGCGGGCGTTGAGAAAGTCTGGCAGACCAACGTCATGGGCCTCATTCGAGTCACACAAGCCTTGCTCCCCCGCCTAGAGTCCGGGGGCAACGGACACATCGTGAACGTCGGATCGGTCGCGGGATTCGAGACATATCCGGGAGGGGCGGGATACACAGCCTCCAAGCACGCGGTCCGAGCCATCACGCGCACGCTCAGGATGGAACTGGTCGGGAAACCGATCCGGATCACGGAGATCGCTCCTGGTCACGTCGAGACGGAGTTCGCCGTCACCAGGTTCGGCGGCGATGACCAACGAGCCAAACGCGTCTACGAGGGCTTCACGCCCCTCCGGCCCGCCGACGTCGCGGATTGCGTCGCGTGGGCCGTGACCCGCCCCCCGAATGTGAACATCGACGAGATCGTCGTTCGACCGCTGGCTCAGGCCACCGCGACACTCATCGCGCGCAAGGAAGACTCGTGACATAGGTAGAAGCTGGGGTTATCACTGCTCTCGCCCGATAGCTCGCTCACCCAGTAGGACACTGTGAAGGATTTGGGAGGGAACCGTCCGAGATCCTTCCGGTGTTGAGTACGATGCTCGACATGGAGAAGCGCTATGGAACGCTTGTCGCCGGCGGCGAGAAGGAAGTACTCCTTGGCTTCCTCGATCATTACCGGCAGACGGTGCTCGACATCTGCGAAGGACTCACCGAAGAGCAGCTACGACGCCCGATGGTGCCATCCGGGACCTCGTTGCTCGGCATGGTGAAGCATCTCGCGTACGCCGAAGGAGGATGGTTCCAAGAGGGCGTCGGCAACGAACCCTCCAGGTTCGCTTTCGATCCCTCCGACCCCGAGGCCGAGCATCGCATCGAGGAACATGAAACCTCAGCCGAGATCTTTCAGCTTTATCGCGAGGCTTGCGACGTCTCCCGATCGGCGCTGGAGAAGGTGTCGCTCGAAGACCTGGTGGACCGCCCGGATCGTAGTGCCGACTACAACGTCCGCTGGGTCGTGGTTCACATGATCGAGGAAACCGCACGTCACGCCGGGCACGCGGACATCCTCAGAGAGTTGCTCGACGGCAGGACGAGGACCGGCTACACCGAATGAGATTTGCCTCTGCCCACGAAACAAACGCGAGGAATGTCTCGTCGCCGCCGGTGGGCCCGCGGGAACTCCCGGTGGCCTTCATCTCTTGTTGGTTTCTTTGATCTGAAGCTCAACTATCTTGCGCACCAGGTCCTGAGGGATCGCATCCTTGAGCGGGAATCGGATCGTGGACTTTCCGGAGCGGTACGGGGCTATCTTCTTCTCGAAGTCCTTGGGCCCCGACGGTGCCGGATAGAAGCCGATGTGGTTCTTGTATGCGGCGAAATGGATGAGGTTTCTGTCATCGAGTTTGAACGTGGGTATCTGATAGCTGATCGCTTCGACAGCATCGGGCACCGCTTTCCGTATCGTCTTTCTGATCCTCTCGAGGACCTTCTGAACCTCAGCCGGAAAGCTATCGATGTACTCATCCATCGTCTCGAACGGCATGGGATCCATCCTTCGTCTGGGAGTTGTCTATCGACCACTGTCTACGGCGAGTAGTTCGTCGAGGCGTTGGTAGCCCTCCCGGACGCCGACCTCCATACCGCTTGCGACGAAGGCGTCGCGGTCCGCGAAGCTGTCGACCAGCGATGTGGACGTGAGCCGGGTGC
Source organism: Actinomycetota bacterium (assembly GCA_013697295.1). GTDB lineage: Bacteria > Actinomycetota > CADDZG01 > CADDZG01 > WHSQ01 > JACCXF01. The sequence goes on from JACCXF010000203.1 coordinate 3,597, forward strand.
GACCGTTGCCGAGGTCTTCGAAGACGAGCTTCTCGAGCGCGACGCCGTCGGGCATGCCCTCGTAGGTAAAGGTCTGAACGATCAGTTCGGCGGGGCGTATCTCGTGGAAGCAGCCGTTGAAACCGGCTTCGAAGTCATCCCGAGCGTGCACGTAACGGTAGGACCCGCTGGTTCGGAAGTCGTGGCGGTCGATCCGCATCGTGGTGCTGCGAGGGCCGTTCCATTGAACGAAAAGATCCGGGTCGGCGTGGGCGCGGAAGACCTTCTCCGGCGGTGCCTCGAACTCCCGAGTGATCCGCACGAGGGGAACGTCTGGGTCGACCATGATCTCGGTGCCGTCGGTGCTGGTGTTCATCGTGGTGCTCCTCTCCTGGGTCGTTGTGCCTTTGGTTCTTCGTCGGGGATCGCTTCAAGGAGGTCGTCAAGACGGCGGTAGCGCTCCTCGGCCTCGCGTCGATACCGTTCGATCCACTTCGTCATGAGGTCAAACACCTCCGCCTCGAGGTGCACCGGGCGGCGCTGAGCGTCGCGGGTGCGGGTCACCAGGCCACTGCCCTCGAGCACCTTCAGGTGCTGGGACACGGCCTGCAGGGTCACGTCGTAGGGCTCGGCGAGCTCGTTGACGGTGGCATCGCCGGCGGCGAGCCGCGCCACGATGTCGCGCCGGGTCGGGTCGGCCAGAGCCGAGAACACCCGTGAGAGCGGATCAACCACCACAGTCCCTCCTTCCTTGCTCAATCAATCACTTAAATACAAGGATAGGGGCCGATGGCGCCGTTGTCAAGCAACTAATTGAATAAGAGGCAGAGCCTGCGGATCGATGCTGTCGTCCGCTCTTGTGCCCGGGGATCGAAGCTAATCGTCCGCTCTTTGCGGGGAGCTGTCGATCTCCTCGCTCCCCGATCGATCAGATGCCGATCAGGCCCCCGTCGAGACCGCGCCGCTCGGGGACATGTCGAAGGGAGGTGGGCCCAGGATCTCGATGCCACCGTTGCGCTCGGCCGACTGGTGGAGCCGATCGAAGTCGACCGGTCCGGAAGCATCGGTATCTGCGGTCGCCGGCTCGCTCGCCCCCCGGTAGAAGGCTTCGGCCCTACCCGGCGCCAGCATCGCCAGCACTCGGGCGTTCTTCGAGGTCACGAGAAAAGCGTGTGGCACTCCTCGTGGCGCCACGCAGAGGCCGCCGACGCCGAGGTGGTGGTTCTCGCCATCGACGTGCACCAACAGCTCACCCTCGATCACGTAGAGGGCCTCCTCCTCATCGGGGTGGAGGTGCAACGGCGTCACCTTGCCCTGCGCCATGGTGTCTTCGAACATGAAGAACGAGCCTCCGGTCTCGGCGGCGCTCGCTTTGATCGTGAACACGCCCCCGCCATAGAACCAGAGGCGCTCACCCTCTCCGTCGGCCCGGATGATCGGCTTAGCGTCCGTCATGGCCCTCCTCCCTCACTCCTAGCTAATGGGACTTCAGTGCCATGAGATTACGGTACCATGATGGGCATGTCAATCCCGTATGAGCTGCAGGGTCGCAAGCGTCAGAAGGCGCGCACCCGGGGGGCCTTGGTGGAAGCCGCCCGGAAATTGCTTGCCGACGGCGTCACGCCGACCGTCGAGCAGGCCGCCGAGCAGGCGGACATCGCCCGCACCACCGCCTACCGCTACTTTCCGAATCAGCGTGTGTTGCTCCTTGCGACCTACCCGGATCTAGATGCACCTTCGTTGCTCGGCGACGATCCTCCTTCTGACGTGGCCGCCCGTCTCGAGATGGTCACCGAGGCACTCACGCGTCAGATCGTCGACCACGAGCCGGAGTTGCGAGCGTCCCTGCGCGTGTCGCTCGAGGCGGGCGGCGTGAAGGGGGACCCCCTGCCGCTCCGCCAGGGGCGGGGCATTCGCTGGATCGAGGACGCTCTCGCCCCTCTGCGAGGCCACATGTCCCAGCCCGAGCTTCGCCGTCTCGTGCTGGCGATTCGGGCCTCGATCGGGATCGAGGCGCTCGTGTGGCTAACCGACATAGGCAAACTATCGCGCGCAGAGTCGGTCGAATCGATGCGCTGGTCGGCGCGCGCCCTGTTGCGCACAGCGCTCGAGGACCTGGACGCCTAGCCCAGGGCCGCCAGCGGCGGAGAGCCGTAAGAGGTCGCTTACTCGAACGTCGGCTGGCGGAGCTCGGCACGGCTATCGGCCCCGCCCCTCGATGACCTAGGCAGCTCCGAGGTCAAGCCCTCCACGGTGGCGCGGGGCGACTCGACTCTCAACAACCACGCCTGTCGTTCCGATTAAACAAACCGTCTTCCCCTGCATGTTGAATAGGCGTAACGTCGAGCGATGATGCCAAAGACTCGAATCCTCACCGCCGCGGGGCCTCCCTTGCCCTGGTCTGGAGCGGCGTGGCGGCGGCGCATCAGGCGACATTCAATACGACGATCACCGCCACTACCGTTGAGGTCGGTGATACGACCGTCATCAGAGGTGACATCAACTCGCCGACAGCGCCTTGCGTGCCCAACCGCACAGTGAAACTCTTCCACGTGGACGCCGGCCCGGATACCTTCATCGCTTCCGACAGGAGCAACCGCACCGGAAGGTGGCAGGTAAACCTGGGGACGTCTCCACGACTCGGCAAGTACTACGGCAAGGCGACGTCACGCGATATCGGCCCAGGCGCGCACAAGCATGTCTGCCAAGCCGCCACCTCGAATCGGGCGACGGTGGTAGCGACGAAGCCGACGATCACTATCCAAAACCCGGACGACGGTGGCACCTACACGAGCAGCTCCTCGATCCCCTTCTTCGCCTCGGCGTCCGACCCCCAAGACGGCGACCTCAGCGGATCGTCGATCGTCTGGACTAGCGACCTCGACGGCCAGATCGGCACCGGGGAGTCATTCCAGACGACGCTATCGATCGGCACTCACGAGATAACGGCGACCGCCACCGACAGCGACGGAAAGACCGGCACCGACACGATCGGTATCACTGTCACCTCTTGACTCGGGTGCCGCTCGGGGTCGAAGGATACGGCTAGCTCAAGTTGCCTAGATCGCCAGAGGGATTGCAGCGACGGGTGCAATCCGAGGCCACTCTTATACTTAGCCCCACCGTGTCGGGCTCGCATCCAAGGTCATTCCGGAGTAACTCGTGAGCCGGATCCTCGTGGGAGCGGCCGAGCTCTTAACGATCGCGATCCCCGGAGTCATCGGTTCGAGTGCACTCGTCGGGCGGACCAGCCTGCGTTTGTCGGGTCGACTGGCGTTGAGTTTGGTGATGGGATTCGCACTCATCGCAACGTCCTCTTTCGTCCTTGCCGCGGCATCGATCTTGTCCGTGCCCTCCTTGGTCGCGTCGATTTCCGTGATCACCGTTGGACTTGCCATCATCGCGGTCCGGAATGGCGGGCTCCGCGCCTACTGGCGTTCCCTGATCACTGGTTTCCGGGAGCACCCGTGGGAGGCGGCGCTAGGGATCGCCGTGCTGCTCGTGATCGCCCTGGTGAGGCTGCGGTTCTCGGGTCTCTCAACGGTCACGAGGGTTCCAAGCCTTCGGTACTGGGCCGATGCCACAGACATCGCAGCGTCCGGGAGCCTTCCCCGCCAGACCCTGCAATGGGGGGACGTGTACGCGCCATCGGCCATGAAGCTGATGCTGAACTGCTTCAACGCCGCCATGCAACTCATGTTCGGGTCGCAGCCGCTCGTTGCGGTAGGTGGACTCATCTGGGTCACGGCCATCGGTCTCGCGACCAGCTTGTGGTGGTTGGCGCGTGAGGTTGGTCTCCGTTGGGTGGCACCGCTGGTACCTCTCTGGGTCGCGGCGAACACCGAGTTCCTCGGGGGCCATGAGATCGCCCGAGACCTCAACCTCTATCGTGCGGAGAACACCGGGCGGGTGGTGGCGTTCGCCGCTCTTGCGCTGTGCGTGAATGCGATCCAAAGCACTCCCCGGTCCCCCAGGCGCTTGCTCGGCGGCGGCGCTCTCTTCGGGGTCGCAGCCCTCACACATCCCGTCCCGACGGTCATCTGCCTGTGCCTGTTCGCCTTCTATTCCCTCTACGTCGTAACGGCCGATTCATTCCGGCGCACGGAGGGCACGGACAACAAGAATCGGATGCGTCGAACGGCGCGAGCGCTTCGAGCGAGACCGTTCTTAGCATCGCTTGCGTGGTTGGTGGCGGTACCGGGCGTTGCACTTCTATTGACCGGCTCCGCGGTGCTGCTTGCTGGCGGCGACACGGCCCTCACGGGGGCTGAAGGGTCAAACGCATACCAGTTGAACGATGCCAGCCTCGATCCCACGTTGTACTTCGTCACGGGGCGTTCGGCGACCATCGCCGAGGGGGCGGCACGTGACTGGTACGAGCCTCCCGACGAGCTGATAGGTCAGTATCTGTCGCGGGCGTTTAACACCGAGCCTGCGCGGCCGTGGCTCTGGCTCGCCGTGACCTCCGCTGCATCCCTGGTGGTCGGGGTGATGGCACCGGCGAGACTCAGGCCTGCCGTCTGCGCCGCGCTCGGGCTCACCGTATCCATCGTCACAGCGACGCTTGCATTTGCTTACATCTACGACCTATTTGTGCTTGCAAACTTCGGCCCCCGCCGGCTCTTCGACTACGCGTCCTTGCCGATCGCGCTGGTCGGCTTCGTGGCCCTCGAGTCTCTCCTCCTCAGGCTGGAGAAGGCGAGGCCAGGGCTGCTCGGACCCGTCTCCGCGGCTCTAGTGGTGGGGGTTGGTGTGCTTCTTCTTCCGGCCGTCAGACCCGCGCCGAAGCTGATCTCAGATACCAAGAACGCTATCGAGGATTACGCCTGGGTGCGCGACAACGTGACATGTGACGCCCGCATCGTCTCGAATGTGAGATCAGACGCTACCTACCAACTCTTAGCCGGCCGGGTGGGAGTGATCGAGGGGATGGGCCCACACCTCCGACCCGAGATGCTGCACGAGATCAACGATCTCCTCCAGCGCAATCAGGAGTTCTTCAAAGACCCAGGAAGCAACGAACAGTTCCTGGCTGAGGAGGGGGTCGACTATGTGGCTCTGGTGCGCACCCCCAAGAACCGGGGCGTTCGAGCGTTCCCGAGTAACGAGAACGAATTCCCAGGAGTGCCGTTCCTCGACCTCGCGCACAGTGGGGCAAGGTCCGACTTCTACCGGGTCGTCGGGATCGACGACACCGACACGTTTCCCGACCCCGACGACTTTCCGGGCTATGACTGCGAGCAGGGCCCCATCCGCTGGTGAAACGACCGCAATAGACCCTCCTTCGCCGGATCGGACAGCGCGCTAGAACTCTCAACCCACAACCGGGAGGCGAAGGAACCAAAGGCGGGTCTAGAACCAAGCGGCGCGAGCCCACTCGATAGTCCGAGCGAGGCCGTCTTCGAGCGAGACCTGCGGTTCCCAGCCGAACTCGTTCTGGGCCAGCGTGATGTCCGGACAGCGAACCTCGGGATCGTCGACGGGGCGATCTATGTAGACGACCTCGGAATCGCTGCCTGCGATCCCGGCCACGAGCTCGGCAAGCTCTTTGACCGAGATCTCGTGAGGGTTGCCGACGTTCACCGGGCCGGTGACGTCCGAACCGATGAACCGCCAGATCCCCTCGACGAGATCGTCGACGTAGCACAGCGACCGCGTCTGCGAACCGTCGCCATGCACGGTGAGTGGCTCGCTCTTGATCGACTGCTTGATGAAGTTCGGGACGGCTCGGCCGTCGTTCCGGCGCATGCGAGGTCCGTAGGTGTTGAAGATCCGCACCAGCTTGACCGGTACTCCGTGCTGGCGGTGATAAGCCATCGACAGGGCTTCGCCGTAGCGCTTCGCCTCGTCGTACACACCGCGGGGGCCGACGGGGTTCACATGCCCCCAGTAGGTCTCCGGTTGCGGATGCACCTGTGGATCCCCGTACACCTCCGACGTCGACGCCAGCACGAACCCGGCCCCCTTGTCCTTCGCGACCCCGAGAGCCCGCCACGTCCCGAGTGAGCCCACCTTCATCGTCTGGATCGGAAACTGCAGGTAGTCGATCGGCGAGGCCGGCGAGGCCCAATGCAGCACCCAGTCCACATCCCCGTCGATCTCGATGTGCTGGGTCACGTCCTGCTGGACGAAGGAGAAGCGTTCCTTCCCCTGCAGGTGGGCGAGGTTGCCCATCTCGCCCGTCAACAGGTTGTCGAAACCGACGACCTCCCACCCGTTCGACAGGAGCGTGGTGCAGATATGGGAGCCGAGGAAACCGGCGGCGCCCGTGACGATCGCTCTAGGCACCGCGCGCACCCGGCGTGGGGCGGCCCATCGAGAGGTACGTGAAGCCCCGCCGGGTCATATCCCCCGGATCGAACACATTGCGGCCGTCGACAAAAACGGGGTATCGCATGACGCTCTTCAACTTGTCGAGGTCGAGCTCCTTGAACTCGGCCCATTCCGTACACAACACGACGACGTGGGCGTCGGTCGCAGCTGCATAGGGATCGTCCGCATACTCGATGCGCGGCTGCTCGCGTCGAGCTTCCTCGACCGCGGCAGGGTCGAAAGCCGACACAGTGGCCCCCTCACCCAGCAGCCTGTCCGCCAACGCGAGGGCCGGGGCGAAGCGCACATCATCCGTGTTCGGCTTGAAGGCAAGACCCAGCAGACAGACGCGTTTGTCGTCAAGGTTCCACAGCGCGTCCCGGATCTTCAGGAAGGCCGCCTCGATCGCCTCGTCGTTGATCCGCGCGATCTCCCGTAGTAACGGGAAGCTATAGCTAAGGGAATGGGCAACTCGCTCGAAAGCGTCGACGTCCTTCGGGAAGCAGAAGCCTCCGTAGCCGATGCCGGCACCCAGGAACGAGCTCCCGATGCGCGAGTCCGTTCCCATGACCTCGGCAACAGAACCGATGTCCGCACCGGAGCGTTCGCACATCCGAGCGACTGCGTTGATGAACGAGATCTTCATGGACAAGAATGCATTGCACGCGTGCTTCGAGATCTCGGCCGTCGCGATATCGGTCTCGATGAGAGGGATGCCTTTGCTCGTCAACGGCTCGTAGATCCGCCGCAAGGTCTCGAACGCCGACGGGTCATCCGCTCCTACGAGGATCCTCTCGGGCGTGAGAGTGTCCTGCACCGCCCTCCCCTCCCGCAGGAACTCGGGATTGGAGGCGACGCGGATCTGGTCCGCGATCTCGGGGCGTTCGTGCGCCACGGTGCGCGTCACACGATCGTGAGTACCGGCCGGAACGGTGGACTTCTCCACGAGGACGATCGGACCATTGACGCAGGCGGCCATCTCGCGGGTCGCTCTCTCCACAGCCACAAGGCTGGCTTCTCCGCTCGCACGCGGAGGGGTGCCCACACAGATGAAGGCGGCGTCGACTCCGGGGATGCCTTCGGAGTAGTCGGACGTGAATCTGAGCCTGCCATTCGCGATCCCCTCGTCCAGCAGCTCCTGGACCCCGGGCTCGAAGAAGGGGCTCCGGCCGGCCCTCAGGGTTTCGATCTTGGCTCCGTTGGCGTCGATCCCGACGACCTCGTGACCTATATGCGCAAAGGTCACGCACGAGATGAGCCCAACATGGCCCGTGCCCACCACAGCGATCCGCAAGAGAGCTCTCCTTCTGGTTCGCTCGATATCCCCCAGCGGATTGTCGCACCCCAGGGCCTCCCGGTATAGACCATTGGGAAGCCTGACTAGTCGATGTAGAACGGCTATTTGGTCCCAGAGGACCGGGCCGTCCTTCGAGCCCCCCACACCTCCCGGATCGCAGCAATCTACTGATGTGACCGTTTCGGCAATCCAAGCGCCGCCCCACCTGCGAACGCAGTCATGAGCAGGGCCCGGCAAAGGGCCCTACAGACAAGGAGGCGCTCATGGCCCGTTCGGTAGCAGCAAGGATGCCCGGAAGGAGGGCCTGGCTCGGAGTCGCCGCCGCGTTCGCCGCTGTAGCACTGGCGATGACGACACTCGGGCCCAACCTCTCGGGCGCTTCGAGTCACCGGGAGGCACCCCTGACGGCGGCCGACCCGCAAGTGGACGGCACGGATGTCTACGCGTTCGTGAGTCCCGACAACGCAGCAACGGTAACCCTCGTCAGCAACTGGATCCCATTCGAGGAGCCCGCTGGGGGCCCGAACTTCTACGCTTTCGCGGAAGGCGTCCGCTACGACGTCAAGATCTCGAACGACGGTGACGCTGGCGCCGAGATCATCTATCGCTGGAGGTTCCGGGACCACTATCGCAACCCGAATACCTTCCTCTACGCCACCGGCGAGGTCTCCACGCTGAACGATGAGGACCTGAACTTCTACCAGACCTACACCCTGAAGAAGATCCGAGTCGGCAAGGGCAAGACGACGCTCGTACGCAACAAGAAGGTCGCTCCTAGCGACGTGGGTGAGGCTTCGATGCCCAATTACGAGACTCTCCGTGACGAGGCCGTCGTGTCCGCGGGCACGGGTGGGCAGTCGTTCGCTGGTCAAACCAATGACCCGTTCTTCCTCGACCTGCGCGTGTTCGACCTCCTCTACGGAGCGGACTTCAGCGAGGCCGGCGACGACACCCTCAAGGGCTTCAACACCAACACGATGGTGTTGCAGGTACCAAAGACCGAGATCGCTAAGGCCCGTAACGCCGCGACCAACCCGGTAGTCGGCATCTGGTCGACCGCCTCGCGTCGTAGCACCCGCATCCAGACCGCAGAGGGTTCACAGAGATTCCGTGGCCGGTGGGTGCAGCTCTCCCGTCTCGGCATGCCTCTCGTCAACGAGGTCGTCGTTCCGGTCGGAACGAAGGACTATTTCAACGCCTCGAAGCCGAAGATGGATGAGCAGTTCCTCGGGGCAGTCAACGACCCCGAGCTTGCTCGTCTGATCGAGGCTATATACGGGATCCCCGCGCCGGACTCGGACGACCAGCAGCCAGGGATCCAACGTGACGACCTGATCCAGGTCTTCCTCACGGGTCTTCCGGGCCGGAACAGGCCGGCGAACGTCGAGCCCGCCGAGATGCTGCGTCTGAACCTGAACACCCCACCATGCGAGCAGGGAACCTGCCTCGATTACTCGAGGTTGGGCATCATCGGTGGAGACGAGGCCGGCTTCCCCAACGGTCGCCGTCTGGCCGACGACGTGATCGACATCTCGCTGCAGGTAGTCGAGGGCGAGCTGATCGGCAACCCGAACGACCTAAGCGATGGAGTGAACGCGGACGAAAAGGGCTTCTCGTCGACGTTCCCATACGTATCGCTTCCATCCCGGGGTTCGGAAACTAGCCCACACCAGGACTAGCAAGCCCATGCCACGAGATGTGCGGGAGCCGGCCAAAGGCTCCCGCACATCTCACCCCGCTAAGGAGAAACCTTGAGACCGAAGTTGCTCGCAACCGCTGCGCTGACCGCCGGGGTCGTCATGTTCCTGGTCGGGGCTCTGGGCCCTATGCGCGCCGATCGTTCGGACGCAGGCCCAGTTGGGACATCCGTGGCTGCTCTCGACGCCGTCGCTCCGGCGACATCGGGAGGGTTTGATGCCACGATCACGACCTTCAGGGATCGCATCGATACGGACCCTGAAAACCCGAAACTGCATGCGCAGCTTGGTCT
>JACCXF010000231.1 GCA_013697295.1 Actinomycetota bacterium
GGCCGTGATCGTGTTATTCGATGACGAATATGCAATCTTGAGATGCGTGGCGCTGCCTGTTGACGTCGTACGCGCGCACGGTACCTATCGCAAGCATGTGAATGGTGACGTTGTGCGGGCGACCGACGCCCTGTTGGATCACGAGGCAGCGGAGGACCTGACCGAGAGACTCATGGCCGTTATCGAGGGAGCTTAGAGTCATGCGACGGAGCCCACAGCCCGGTTTACCTAGGTCCGAAGCTATATTGAAGAGGAAGTAGCGCCGCGATAGCTTCGGGTTGGCTCGACAGCCTCACAGCCGTGATCGTTCCCGGGGCCGCAGGCGCTTTTGGAGTGTTCTTCTTGCGACAGTTTTTCTCCTCACTGCCGGAGGAGTTGGAGGAGGCGGCTGTAGTCGACGGCGCCTCTCGTTTTCAGATTTTCATACGCATAGTGTTGCCTCTGGCGAAGCCTGCGCTCGCGACACTCGTCGTCTTGAGCTTTCTCACGAACTGGAACGACTTTCTCTGGCCCGTGTATGTCCTGTTCAGCGCCGATAACTACACGCTCCAGCCCGGGTTGTCGATCCTGCAGGGGCAGTTCACGACCAACTACCCGATCATCATGGCCGGGGGAGTGATCGCATCCATTCCGGTGCTGATCCTTTTTCTGGTCGCTCAGCGGTACGTGGTCGAAGGAGTTGCCCGCAGCGGACTCAAGTAGCAGTCAGAAAAGACTCGTCGTAGGGAGTTCGGGCGCGGCGGCGAGAGCGATGATGCGGGCCAAGAGCGCTTCGGCGAGCGGATCCTTTTCGCCCAAGCGCGCCAGAGGAATCGTGCAGATGATCGCCGCTCCCTTCCCGTGACGAACGCGCGCTATCAAGGCGACGGTGTCGTGAATCCAACCGAGGTAGTAGCCCGCCAGCACGTCCTGGGGTACAGCGGGAGTCAGGCCGGTGATGACGAGGTCCGGCATGAGCCCGGCGAAGACCATCGACATGCGGGGGCCGAGCCCCAAGCCCGCGCTCACCTCCGGGCGTAGCCAGCTCATCCCTTGAGCCCAGTCGCCCTTCCATTTGCTTCCCTCCCTGCTGCGCAGGGCGATCCGGCCACCGCCGGGCAGGTCGGTCTCGCCTTCCACCAGAACGACGGCCCGGCCCCCGGCCCCCACGAATCTCGCAAGCTCCTCGTCCCACGCGCGCGCCACCCTCACGTCGGCGCGCGCGATGTCGATCGAGTCGCGCGGAAATAGCAGCAGCTCGTCGGAAGAGCGATTCACGAATCTCCCGAGACGGTCCCGCAAACAGACCTCGAGTCGAGCGCTCTGCGGCGCGTGGACGGCCGCCGGGATCTCGAGCTCGATAGTTCCGTAGGAAGCCACAGTGGCCCGCTCCAGGTCGCGCGGCCCGACAGTCCCGGAAAGGCCCAGCCCGTCGATGCGCCAGCTCACCGTGGAGCCGTTCAGGTCGTGCTCTGAGTAGTGGCTCACGATCACTTCGGCGTCCAACGTCTCGCCCGGCCGGTAGCGTCGGTGCTCGAGCTGCGTAAACACGACGTCGGGCGCATTGATCTCCGTGAAGCGATGGTGGAACGCTTTGGGATTGCGAGCTAGGTCCAAGAGGCCGTTGCATTCCCAATGGACGTCGGTGAGCTCGGTGATCACGTATCCGGCCACCTCGGGATGTGATCTCAGGTCCTCGATCTCTGCCTTCAGGCCCTCGAATTGGTGTTCCTGGCTCGCTGCCACGAACGTGCTCCAGGAGCCAAAGACCTCGTCCATGCGCCAGTCGAGGAACCGATCCATGACCTCCTTGGGCAACACGATTCCTTCGCCCCACTGCCGGCCGGTGTCGAACCACCACGGCTCTCGGCCGCTTTCGTCCCGCAAGTCGTTCACGTCGGGCAGGCCCCAGTTGCCGAACTCGGACAAGATCTGAGGTTCGTCACCGCGTCGGCGCGCGTCTCCGTGCGAGCTATAGGTGGACTCGGGGGCGCCCACCCAAGAGGCCGTCCACTCCCTCCATTCGGAGACTTGATCGGGTATCGCCCGATAGAGATGGAAGTCGTTGAGATCAGTTTCGATGTGAAAGTTAGGCGCGCAGGCGGAATTGTCGACCACAAGCCTGGTCGGATCGATGTCCTTGACCCAATGGAATGTCTCGGCGAGCCAGCGGCGATGTTGTTCGCTTCCCGGCAAGTCCATGCCCCAGCCCTCGTTGATGATCGTCCAGATGACCGCGGACGGATGATTGAAGTCTCGCCTGATCAAGCCGGCCATCGTCTCCCGCCCTCGTCTGCGAGCGTCTTCGGTCGGCGTCTTCCAATTGGGGAGCTCCGCCCACACGAGGATGCCGAGGCGGTCTGCCCACTGGAGGTAACGGGGGTCGGGCACTTTGATGTGGCAGCGGAGGCAGTTGAGCCCGAGCTCTTTGGCGCGCAGCACCTGCTCCCGCAAGAGATCGCCGGAGGGCGGTGTGTAGATGGTCTGCTGGTAGTAGTCCTGATCCAAGGCGCCGCGAAGGTAGATGGGTTGGCCGTTCAAGACGATGTGACCATCACGGGTTTCGATGCTCCGGTACCCAAAATGATCGGACCAACGGTCCGTGACTTTCCCGTTGCGCTGCAATGAGGCCTCGAGCCGGTAGAGGGAAGGACTGTCGGTGCTCCAGAGCTCCACGTTGCCTTCGGTGGTCAACTCTGTCCGGTGAGATGTGGCGTCCGGTTCGAGCGCATGCGCGCGCGACTCCCAGGTCGTGTGGCCGTCGGGAGAGGCGATCTTATAAATGACCTCATCTCCTGCCGCGGCGGATTCGCTCAGCGTGGTCGACACGCGGACGCGCGCTGAGCGCGCGTCCGCGTCTATCCCGATGTGAGACACGAACAGAGAATCGGAGGCCTCTAGCCACACGCTCTGCCACACTCCTCCAATGGGCCCGTACCAACTTTGCTTGCCATGCGGGATCTCGTCGAACGGGATGGGGGCGTTGTCTCCGGGCCCGACATCGAGCACGCACAGCGTGACAATGCTGGCCTCGCCGTACGCGACCAGGCGTCCGACGTCGAGGTCGAAGGGCAGATATCCCCCCTCGTGCCGCCCAGCCTCCCGGCCGTTGATCCACACGGTGCAGAAGTAGTCGACGGCGTCGAACCGAAGGCGCAAGGCT
>JACCXF010000074.1 GCA_013697295.1 Actinomycetota bacterium
TCGAGCTCCTCGAAGCCGAGGTGCTGGGGGACGCCGCGTACACCGTCGGCTTCGAGCACACCTCCGCGTCCGTCAACGGCGTGCCGCGCACCTATACCCTGCGCGCGACGCAGATCTACCGGCGTGAAGACGAAGCGTGGAAGGTGGCGCACCGGCACGGGAGCGCGCCGCCGGAGTAACTGGCTGGGGCATCCTGATAGCGCTTCTCCATCACGCTCGACAAACCGTGACAGTGAGGGAAACCAGGTGAAGGGTGCACAAACTTAGTTCCGTGCCATAGCTTCCTGCCGAAGCGCGATGAACCCGGCGATCAGGAAAGACCAGACACTCCGGCCGCTCGTATCTCCGGCACCTACCAGGCCGTCATATGCGAGGCGCTGTCCGCCTTTGTCTCATCGGTTGTAGCGCAAACGTCACAGCAATCGTCCGTCACGAGGCTCTCCCATATCCGGCGCCGGTGGATCTGCCTTTCGTGCCATAGCGCGGACACATCTCTATCGCGTGGCCGTTGACGGCGAGGAGCTTCTCAGCGGCCCGGAGCACGCCGACGACCTCGCGGGTGGCGATCGCGTAGAAGGTCTGCCGACCTTGGGGCCGATCCGTCACAAGGCCGCAGTCCTTGAGACAAGCAAGGTGGCCCGAGATGTTGCTCTGTGAGCCTCCGAGTTCATCGACCAGATCCACGACCCGCTTCTCGCCCTCCAAGAGCGAGAGAAGGATCGAAAGCCTCGTCCGTTCAGAGAACCCGTGGAACAAGGCCGCCGCTACCTCCGCCTTACTGCTAACCGTTGCTGCCACGGCACCTCCTGCATCTCATCGGTTATGCCCGATAATATCGGTTTTAGCCGATGAAGCCGATTGAGTATCGTGGCTCCAGCGCCCTTTGCTCGAGGACCCGCCCGATTCCCGGCCCACCTCAAATAGCGTCGCGTGACGCCACCGGCCGGCGGACAGCGTGGCGGACCGTATGGGATCGGGTCGAACTTCCCCCGAGGGACTGTTCTGGCCCTTGGTGGGAGGCTGCGCGAGATCGATGAAACACTAACCCTTATCCCATCTTCGAGGCTTTACTAGAGGAAAGCACAACGTGGAGGTGGAGACTGGAGTTCGACGAGTTCTACAGGACCTCTTACCGCAGGGCTATGCGGCAGCCTTCGCCTTCGCCGGCAACGAGAGGTAGCGGCGGATGCCGCCCAAGAGGCCTTCGTGCGCGCGTTCGCACGCTGGGCCCGCTTGCGCAACGAGTATTGGATCGAGGGATGGGTGATGACCACGGCGATGAAGACCGGTTAAGGCCCGAAGCTCAACGCACTTCGTGCCTGAGACGCCTCAAGAGGAGACGCGCTTGCAACAGGAGTAGCCGTCGGCTTCGGAGCAACGAAGGGCCTACGTCGAGGGCGAGTGGGTGAACCCCCTCACGACCAACCCCACCGGGGGACGCTTCCTCAGCGCGCTGCAACTCTCCTATTTCATGCTCTTCCCGCCCCGTGGATTCGGCGTCCTCTCAACGACCGGACGCAAGACTGGAAAGAGGCGACGCAGATGCGTTCGTGCGATCCAAGCAGGCAACAAGGTTTACCTGGTCTCCCTTCGGGGCCGATACGGCGCATGGTTTCGGAACATTCAGGCTGAGCCCCATGTGACCCTGCGGATCCGAGGAGGCACCTTCCCGGCCCTTGCTAACGAGGTGACCGATCCGGAAGAGTACGAACAAGCCAAGACGGCTTATTGCGGCACCCTCAACCCTTTCGACCGACTTGAGCACCGGGCGCACAGAAAGGGGCGGCCCACCCCGGAACGGATCAGGGCTTTGCATGAACACTGGTTCAGGGTCGGCACTCCCGTCGTGATCGACTTAAGCGTGAAGGAGTCGTAGCACGGCCTCGCATCGGAACTGACCTTGCGCTGACGGCCACTGCACCTCGAGCCCGAGGACTGAGGACCAGAAGCGCTCCGATTCCTCCAGATCGTTGACGTCGAGCACGATCGACCGGAGTCCCCCAACTGCCATGTGAACCTCCTCTAGGACTCCTTCGCAGTGTTGCCGAACGATTGTTGGGTGAGACCGGTCACGCCCGCAAGCAGCGACGAAAACTCGATCGGGATCACGAACTTCGTAGATTCCGATGCGCCCAGGGCCCTCAGCGCGTCGAGATACTGGAGGCTCATCGTGTTGGCGTCCAGAGTCTGGGCCACCTCGTAGATCCTCGCAAGCGCCAGGGAGAAGCCCTCGGCCTGGAGGATCGCCGACTGGCGTCCACCTTCGGCGTTGAGGATCGCCGCCTGCTTGCTGCCCTCGGCCGTCAGGATCGCGGCCTCCTGGCTTCCCTGGGCCATCGTTATCGCCGCCTGCTTCTGTCCGTCCGCCTCCGTAACGACGGCCCGGCGCGTTCGTTCGGCCGACATCTGGCGCGTCATCGCCTCTTGGACGGCC
This sequence comes from Actinomycetota bacterium, assembly GCA_013697295.1. Taxonomy (GTDB): domain Bacteria; phylum Actinomycetota; class CADDZG01; order CADDZG01; family WHSQ01; genus JACCXF01. The sequence goes on from JACCXF010000074.1 coordinate 2,435, forward strand.
GGTGGCGGGATGATCTCTCTGATCTCGACGTTCGTGATCTTCACGCCCCACCGTTCGGTGACTTCGTCCAGCTTCACCCTGAGCGTCTCGTTCATCTTCTCTCGCTTCGCCAGCACGTCGTCGAGTGACATGTCCCCAACCACTGAACGCAGCGTCGTCGCGGCGATGTTCTGAGCTGCACCAGCGAAGAATTGAACCTCCACCACGGACATCACTGCATCGACGACCTTGTAGAAGATGATGAAGTCGATCGAGATCGTTGCGTTGTCCTCGGTGATCGCGCTTTGGTGTGGGATCTCGAGATACAACTCGCGGAGATCTACGGACACGGCCCGGTCCACGAGCGGTATGAGGAACACGATGCCTGGCCCCTTGATGGCGAGAACGCGCCCCAGTCGGAAAACAACGAGGCGTTCGTACTCGCGCACGATCTTGATCGCCATGGCGATAAGGATCATCAGCACCAGCAGTGCGACACCCAAACCGATCAATAGAGCTGTCACTGGCCTCCTCCTAGGTGTTCGAGCGAACGCTCCTCATCGTGAGCCTCGCCTATTGGTTCTACCTTTAGCCGCAATCCCTCGACCGCGACGACTCTGACCCGTTCGCCTTTCTCCGTTGGGCGCGACACCGATTCGACGCTCCACAACTCCGACGCGATCTGCGCCGTTCCCTCGGGCGTCAGGGGACTCGTCGTAAGCCCTTCAACTCCGATCAGACGGTCGGTATCCGTCGTCACCGGTAACCGTCGCGCACGCAGCGCCGCGGGAACGACGAAGACGAAGAACAGGGCCATCGCCGCCGCAACGGGGAGGATCACCCACGGCGACACCCGTACGCCGGGGAAGGACGGATCGAACAGGAGTGAACCGCCCGCAACGAGAGCTATCAGGCCCGCCACGCCGGCGATGCTGATGCCGGGATTGTGGAGCTCGACCAGGAAGAAGCCAACGGCCGCAACTAGGAGCACGACGCCGATCAGTTGCACCGGCAACATGCCCAAGGCGGCGAACGAAACCGCGAGCGAAAGGATCCCGAGGATCGCCGCGACCGAAATGCCAGGGTGCAAGAACTCGACGACGATCAACCCCAGGCCGAGAAAGAAGAACAGGAACGCGAAGTTGGGAGTCAAGAGGTGGTGAAGGATGCTCGTACCTAGTCCCATCTCCCTCGTCTCCACCTCGACTCCCGCCGTCTCGAGGGCGACGGACTCTCCATCCTTCTCGACCGTTCGCCCGTCCACCCGCTCGAGGAGGTCTTCCGGAGAAGTTGCGATCAGATCGATCACCCCGAGGTCTAAAGCCTCCTCCGCGCTGGCGCTGGCGGCATCCCGAACGGCCCTCTCGGCCCAGTCCGGGTTGCGGTCCGAGCGCTCCGCCAGACTGCGGATGTAGGCGACCGCGTCGTTGAGCACCTTGCGCCGTTCGACCACGCCGCTCACCCCCACCGGGCTGGCGGCCCCGACGTTGGTCCCGGGTGCCATCACCGCGACGTCGCAGGACAGGAGGATGAAAGCTCCCGCCGACGCGGCTCGAGCGCCCTCGGGGGCCACGTAGCAAACGACGGGGACGGGTGAGTTCAGGATCGACTGGATGATGTCGCGCATCGACGAGTCGAGCCCTCCAGGCGTATCGATGGTGATGAGCACGGCGGAGGCCCCCGCCGTCTCGGCGTCATCGATCTGGCCCGTTATGTACGAGGCTTCGAAGGGATCGACCACCCCATCGAGGGTCAGACCGACGACCAGATCGCCGTTCGACGCAGCCGCGGGAGCCGCCAGGATCGTAAGGAAACCCGCCACCGCCAGCAACCGAACCGCCCGCATCCTTGCATCATGCCACTCGGCCGCGCCTGTATACCGTGCGGGTGGAATCACGACCCTGCCACGGGTACTCATTCGCCGAAAGGCCGCGCCAGTGAACGGCACGATCTCGCTCCGTCTTGGGTTCCGCCGCCCGTATCCCGTCCACCGGGTTTTCGACTTCCTCTCCGCCCGTTGCGTTCGCGGTGTCGAAGAGCTCGTCGACGGCCTCTACCGACGAACCGTACGGCTCCCCAATGGAATCGGGATCGTCGAGCTTGCCGCCGCCGACGATCACTTCGTGTGTCGCGCGCACCTGCAAGACGAGCGGGATATCGGAGCCCTCGAGGAACGCTGCCGGTGGTTCCTCGACCTGGACTGCGATCCTTTCGCGATCGAGGAGGTCCTAAAACGGGATCCCGCACTACGTCGATCGGTGGAGTCGTTGAGAGGGCTGCGGGTCGTGCGAACCCTCGATGAGCCTGAGCTCGCCTTGCGCGCGGTTCTGGGCCAACAGGTATCGGTGGCAGCCGCGGTGACCGCGGCCGGACGCGTCGTCGACCTGTGCGGCATTCCGCTCGCAGAGCCTTCGGGCTCGCTTACGCGTCTGTTCCCCAGCGTCGCCGATCTGGCCGCCGCCGATCTCTCTGGGTTGAAGATGCCGGCTGCACGCCGGACCGCATTCGGCCGGCTGGCCGAGGCGCTCGCGGCCGGCGAGATCGTGCTCGACGGGGGGACCGACCCGGATGGGACCTACGAGCAACTCCTGACCCTGCCCGGGATCGGCCCGTGGACCGCGTCCTACATCTGCATGCGGGCGCTTGGCGATCCCGATGCATTCCTCGCCGGCGACCTCGGAGCCCGACGCGGCGCAGCAATGCTCGGACTGCCCGAGACGGCACGAGCCCTCGAGGCTCACAGCGAACGCTGGCGCCCCTGGCGCGCCTACGGCCTGCAGTACCTGTGGGCCGCTCTAACGCCCTAGTTCGCGGGGGCGACCACTTGGCCGCGTGCTCTCGGCCGGCGCGCGCGCGGGTTGCCACTGGTGCGGAGGCGGCGCAGGCCCCACCCGAGGACTCCGACCCAGGTGAGAACGATCGCGCCCAACACCCAGTAGGCGACGTAACTGAGCCACGCGTCGGTTGTCTTCGCCTCGCGGAGCAAGAGTTTCTTGTCGAGCACGAAATCCCGCTCGAACCGAAGTTGAGCTGGTACCTCCGGAGCGCCAACAGCTTGATCCTCGGGCAGATAGATCGGAAGGGCCATGATCGAGGAGCCCTGATGCAGGCGGATCAGCGTCTTCCAGTCGCCCGTGACCGGGACCGGATCCTCAGTGCGATACGTGCCGTCGCCCGTCGGTTCGAGACCGGTCACGATGCTGCCGCCGCCCTGCCACGACGTCACGTTCAGCCACTCGACATCCTCCAGGGCGTCCGCCGGTTGGGGTTCGACAGTTGCGTGTACCAAGCCGGTCCGGGTTTCCTCGAGCGCTACGCGCGCGGAAGCGTCCACGTCGCTGGAGATGGGAAGCGGATAAGCGAGCACGAACAGAATGGCTCCCGCCGTCGCCGCGGCCATCCATCCGGAGGCCCTCTGTTGAGGACGGTCCGGTGATAGCGCGCGTCCGATGAAGCCCCCGAGAAGACCACCGGCGATCCCGGCCGCGACACCGAACAGGACTCCTTCCGGCAGCAGCTCGGCAGGCCACGGGATCGTCATCCACACGTGACTCCACGCCCACTCCGCGGCCAGGCCGATCGTGCCGATGCCCGCTCCACACAACGCACCGAACGACAGCTGCCGTTCCGTGTCCCACTTGAGCGCGACGAGCTCGACCACAGCCGCCTCGACGAGATAGAGGGGCATGTGCAACGTCGTTCGCCCGAACACGGGTCCGACGAGCAGGCTCAGTAAGCCGCGCAGAACAAGAAACACCAGCGCCGCCTTGAGCGCGCCTCCGCGGCCTAGTCGGATCCGGGCTGCTACGAGCCCGGCGCCGGCGGCGAGCATCAATAGAACCGGATGGAACAGCAAGCGGAACTGTGGAACCGAGTAATCGAACTCTCCTTGCACGGTGGATAGTCCGACGAGGAACGCTCCGGCGTAGATCGTCTCGTTCACGCCGATCGTCGCAAGCTTCCAGCGTGGAGGGGGCAGAGCTTTCCCCTCGTTTGACGTCCTCGCCTCGACCACGAGCGCCCAGAGAGACAAGGTTGACAGCGAAGCGCCCCCGATCATCTGGAGATGAGTCGGACCCCATAGGGTCACGTCCTGCCCGAAGATCCTGTGCCAGACATCGTCGAGCGGGAAGCCGAGCAGGGCGATGATCCCGCAGACCATGAGCAGGATCGCTCCGAGCGGCGCGTGCCACCCATCCCGTACCCGGACCGCCGTCTTCATGGCGGCCGGAGCGCCCAGCAAGAGGGCAAGGTAGCCCCCCAGGGCGATGCCCGCCAAACCGAAGATGATGAAGAAGTGCGCCGGGTTGGCGAAGGGACCGGGGTCGCGCCCGTTGTCGATGTGCATCGCCACGTCCCAGTAGAAACCGAACACGGCCACCAGCAGGGAAAGGCCCGTCAGCGAGGCCGGAAGAGACGCCCACCCGGGCACTCCCGTCGTCCGCTCCGCGACGCCGGCGAGACGGGGCAGGAGCTTCAGCCGGCCCGAGCGATGGGCCACGCCGAGGGCTCCGAGGATGACTAGGGCGATGATCGCAACGATTGAGGCCGGGATAAGGTCCTCGAGTGGGGCTCCTCCGGCGGGTTCGGTGTGGGCGAACAGCATGTCCACGCTCCTTGGTTCCTTGGGGTTACCGACAGTAACAGTTACTCTTAGTAACATGCCCAGACGAAAGCGGTCAAAACGTCGCTCGAACGGTCCCGAGGCCGACGCCCGGAGGGCCGAGCGACGCCACGAGCTGCTCGAGGCCGCCGACCGGGTGGTCCGCCGGGACGGGCCGGCTGCCTCGATGGACGTTATCGCGGCGGAGGCCGGGATCGCCAAGCCGATCCTCTACCGACACTTCGGCGACAAGGGCGGCCTCTATCTGGCCCTGGCGGAGCGTTACGTGGACGAGATCATGTCGGTCTTACGCGCCTCCTGGACCGAGGGGGCCGAGCCCCGAGCTCGGCTGGCCGCGACGATCGAGGCTTACCTCGGCTTCATCGAGAAGGAGCGCGAGGCCTATCGCTTCCTGATGCATCGCGCGGTGACCGAGCGACCGGAGGCACAGGCCACCGTCAGCGAGTTCCTCCGGCACGTTGCCAGGGAAGTATCGGTGTTGGTCGGTGACGAACTCCGCCGCTTCGATCTGGACTCCGGCGCGGCCGCTCCGTGGGCACACGGTCTCGTCGGGATGGTTCACCTCGCCGGCGACTGGTGGCTCGAGTACCAAACGATGTCGCGATCGGCTTTGGCCGAGTACCTGACCACCCTGTTGTGGCGGGGGTTCTCCGGACTCGAGGGCGGTGGAACGTCCCAATCCGAACTCGAGACGGAGTCATCGGCCGGAGGGTGATCCGGGCGGAGCGAGCTGCAGCCCCAAGCGAGACGAGAACGAACGCAAGGCGCGGCGCGCCCCGTAGGCGAGCCTTTCGTCTTTCGCCGACGAAGTGATGGATGCCGAGAGCTCCTCGAGTATCTGGATCGCACGCGGCGTGTCGAGGTCGTCGTCCAGCGCTTCGTCGAACGCGGCTATGACATCGGCCAGCTCGGCGTCCGGGGTCGCGGCGGATCGCACCTTGGTGCTTGCAGCCCTCGCGATCATCGATGCGATCTCCTCCTGGCGCGCCAAGAACGGTTCGTCGAAGTCGAGAGGGGTTCGGTAGTGGGTTCTCAGAAGGCAGAGACGAAGCGCGTCCGCCGAATACCGCTGCAACAGATCGCGTACGAAGACCATGTTGCCGTCGGACTTCGACATCTTCTCGCCGTCCATCCGAACCATCTCGACGTGCACCCAGAAGCGGGCGAAGGGGTGCCTGCCCGTTACGGCTTCGGATTGAGCGATCTCGCACTCATGGTGCGGGTACACGAGATCGCTCCCTCCCCCATGGATATCGATCTGGGGACCGAGGTACTGCAATGCCAGCGCCGAGCACTCGATGTGCCAGCCCGGACGGCCCGGCCCCCAGGGGCTCGCCCATGAAGGTTCGGCCGGCGCCGACCTCTTCCACAGGACGAAATCGAGCGGGTCCTCTTTGCGCGGGTCATCGACCGTCGAACCATCCTGGGTCGCCTCTACTTGCAACATCTCGTCGCGGGGCAAACGACTGAGGCGACCGAAATCTGAACGGCGGTTAACGCGGAAAAAGACGTCTCCTTCGATCTCGTATGCGAAACCATCACCGAGCAGGCGCCGGATGATCTCTTGCATCTGCTCGATCGATCCGGTGGCGCGCGGATAGGCGCGCGCAGGCAACAACCCCAATGCGGCGACGTCCTCGAGGTAGATCCCGATGAAGCGATCGCCGAGCTCTCGGTAGGAAACACCCGTTTCGCGTGCGCGCTTGAGGATCGACTCATCCACGTCGGTGATGTTCTGCACGTAGTCGACCCTCGCCCCATGGTGCGCGACGTGACGTCCCAATATGTCGAACTGGAGGTAGGTACGAGCGTGACCTAGGTGCGTGGTGTCGTAGGGAGTAACGCCGCAGACGTACAGCGTTACGGGGTTGACTGGTTCGAAGAGATCCTTGGATCGCGTGAGGGTGTTGAAGAGGCGCAACGCCACGGCTACGAGGCCCCGAAGCGGAACAGCTCGTAGTGAACCCTGCGGTTCGGCACGCCCTGCGCTCTGAACTGATCGGCCATGGCCCGGATCATCGCTACGGGCCCACAGATCAGGATGTCCTTGTCGTCCAGTCCGCCACTTCGTCTATCGACCTCAGCGGCGGTCAGGAAACCCTCTTCGTCCTCGGGCACGACGATGAGACTCAGCCGTTCGGTCCGATCGCTGATATCCCTCAGCTCGTCGACGAAGTACGCCTGCTGACGGCTCTTCACCGCGAAGTAGAAGTCCACGCGGTGGTCTCCGTCGCCGAAACTACGCGCCATGCTCAAGAAGGGGGTCACGCCGATCCCGCCGGCGACCCAGATCTGGCGAGGGTTCTTCACCCGTAGATGACCAAAGCCGCCGTAGGGGCCTTCGGCCCGGGCCCAAGCCCCCCCTTCCAACGCGCGCATGGCCGACGTGTAATCCCCCACCGCCTTGACCGCGACCCTCAGGTCCGGAGCGTCCCGAGCGGACGTGATCGAGAAGGGGTGGAACTGGTTCTTCACGTCACCGGGACGCAAGGTGATCAGCTCTGACGATCCCTCGGAAACGTGCGCGAACGGGCGGAACCAGCGGGCCATCTCCTTCGAGCTGAAGGTCAGGAACACGAACTGGCCTGGCGTGAACCGAACTCTTCCGTTCATGGGCGACATGACGATCTCGATAACCGCCTGATCGAGCGGCGTCACGCCCGTGACGCGGTAGTCGTACCTCTTGACGAGAACATCGCCCGCGAGTGACCGCCTCACGTAGGCGATGAACGCGGCCGCGGACAGAACAAGCAGATACACGGTCAGCGCAGGTGACACCGACTTCGTTCCGGGAGTCCGGAAAGCATGAAGGGCGCCCACGATGAAGATCGCTCCGAAGGTTCGTTGCACGTAGACGAACAGCTCGTGGTTCAACTTGGCGTAGAGCGTCAAGCCGACGGACACGGTCATGGCCACTAACGCGATGAGTCCGAGAATAACCGTCCATCCTCGGGACGGATCGAGAAGCTGGAGCGCGTTGTCCATCGAGACGGAGGCCGCCCCCGAGATCACCAGCAAGGCGTGGGTCAGCAACAACAGGAACGCGACGCGGCCCAGCACCCGGTGGACCGCGTACATCTTGTCCAGGCCACCGAAAACCCGTTCGACCGTTCGCAAACGGGTTCCCAGGATGATGTTGAGCGCGAAGGCGACGATCCCGGCCAGCCCGAACGCCACCCCCAAGGCGGTCAGAGAAGTGGAGGCAGTGGAGAACCTCGGTTCCAGTGGCGACGAGGTCGCCCACAGCACCACGGGAACGATGCAAAGCAGAGCGATAAGCGCCACGCCGCGGCCCATCTTGGAAGTCATCGCTGCATGGTAGTCAGCTACGCTGCCCAGTCAGGCCGCCGTCGAGATGGAGCGTGAAGCACGGGATGGATCCGACCCAGAACGACGACAGGATCTCCGCGCAGCCGGATGGAACCAGGGGCATTCCCAGCCCGCTGAACGTCGTGGCCGGCTACGCCTGGCGACTTCTCGTGATCCTTGCCGCCGCGGCCGTGATCGTCTACGTCCTCGTAAAGCTTCGGCTGATCGTCCTGCCGGTCATCGTCGCCCTGCTCATCTGCACCCTGCTGGCCCCCCTCGTCGACCGGCTCAAGCGCCGGCGCTGGAAGCCGGCGCTGGCGACCTGGACGGTTCTCGGCTCGGCGATCCTGATCCTGGCCGGGCTGATCGCCGTAGTAAGCCCGCAGGTCGCGGCTCAGATCGGGGACATGGGTGACGCGGTTAGGGACGGTAGCGACCAGGTGCTCGAGTGGTTGACCAGAGGACCCCTCGAACTGTCGCAGGAGGAGATCCAGGGTTTCATCGACCGTATCGGACAGAGGATCCAAGAGAACAGCAGCTCGATCACCGGCGGCGTCGTCAGCGGAGCCATCGCGATCGGAGAAGCCATCGCGGGTTTCTTCCTGATGATGGTTCTGTTGTTCTTCTTCTTGAAGGACGGCGACAAGATCTGCGACTGGATCCTGCGTCAGTTCCGGGGACACCACCGAACGCACGTTGCCGAATCCGGTCGACGCGCCTGGGGGGCGCTCAGCGGATACGTCCGCGGGACGGCGATCGTCGCGCTGGTCGACGCCGCTCTGATCGGCATCCTGCTTGCGGTTCTCGGCGTGCCTCTGCTGGTCCCGCTTGTGGTCCTGACTTTCTTCGGAGCGTTCTTTCCCTTGATCGGAGCCACGATCGCGGGGATCGTCGCCGCCCTCGTCGCTCTCGTGACCGAGGGAGTGACGGATGCTCTCATCGTGGGGGCCGGCATCCTCGTGATCCAGCAGATCGAGGGCGACGTACTGCAGCCACTCGTGCTGGGCCGATCGGTGCGGCTGCACCCGATCGTGATCCTGCTGAGTCTCACCGCAGGAGCCATCCTTGCGGGGATCGCCGGAGCGTTCCTAGCCGTGCCGGTGACGGCCGTCGTCGTGGCCGTCGGGAGCTATCTGCGGGGCCTCAACCGAGATGAGAACGAGGCCGTCGCTTATCAAACGACCGAGCGAGGCGCATAGAACCGCGGCGAGCTAGAAGACCACCTTTTTCCCGAGCCAGCTCGCTGCCGCCTCCCTGTCCCCCGACACCGTCATGACTTCTGGCTCGGCCCTACCCGACATGATGCGGCAGAACTCAAGCGGATCCCCGGAGATACGGGCTCGGGAGCCCGAGCCCAGAACGTAGTCGCCGCCCGCGTCACCGGTCAGGAGGAGCCGGGCATCCGCCTTCGAGCGGCGGCCCCAATCTCGCACCACATCTGCAACCAAACGCCGTTCCGACTCTCCCACGGCGAGTTCCCTGCCCGTCGCGCGCGCTATGTCGATCCGATGCATGAAGACATCGCGCGTGAACACGGTGGCCATCAGGAGCCCAACCGTGGCAGGTCCGAGGATGCCGGCGTAGAAGGGAACGATCCCTGCCATACGCGTCGCCCGGGTGCGGAAAGTCAAGAAACGCGGCAGAGCCTTCTCGAGGCCGGCGAGCAACTCCTGAGGGGAGAGATCGCGGCGGTCGTTCACCTGCAGCTCGTTCTGCACGTCGGTTGCCGTCGGAAGTTCCCTCTTCCCAGGAACGAGCGCGCGCAGTTGAAGCCTGAATTCCGACGCCGACGTAAAGAACTCAGCCCAGCCGAGGAGGTGCGCGACGATGTCCTTCACCCTCCAGCGTTCACAATCGGTGGGCGCGTTCCAGTCCTCGGGGTTGAGCGCGCGCAGTTCAGCCACCAAAGCATCGTTCTGTGCCTCGGCGAGGCTCCAGGCTTCAGCCCGTGTCGGTCGTTTGAGGACACCGGAGTCAAGCGACGTCGCGCTCATGAAACGCCCGCAGTGGTCGGCAATCCCGAGGCTCTCCAGGCCCCCATGCCGCCAGACACATTGACGGCGTTGGGATGGTCGTGCGCCCGCAGGTAGCTCGTCGCGACGGACGACCGAAATCCGCTGCCGCACAGGACCGCCACCCGCTTGTTCGTTGGGACCTCGTCCAGTCGTTCCGGGAGCTCGGCGCCCGTGATGTACGTCGCTCCCTCGATGTGGCCCTCAGCCCATTCCGCAGGCTGCCTCACGTCGAGGACCTCGATATCGCCCTCGTTCATCTCTTCAGCTACCTGCTGCACCGTCATCTGAGGGATGGACACAATTTGCTTCCCACTGATCCGCCATGCGTGCATGCCTCCCGACAACCAACCGGTGGGCGGCGGATAGCCGATCCTGAGGAGCTGCCAGGTCGTCTCCCACAGATCCGAGGGTGAATCCAGGATGAGGAGGACCTCCGCCCCTTCCTCCAGAACCGTTCCGGCCCACGTGGAGAAGGAAGCCCCGAGTCCAACGTGGAGGGCGCCGGGGATGTGAGCTCCCCAGAAGGCCTCCACCGAACGAGTGTCCAGGACAACAGCTCCCGACCGGAAGCGCGCCTCCACCTCGTCCGTCTGCAGCGCGAGGGGCTCCCCGAGCACCCCGAGCAACGGAGGGCCCGCGAGGTTCTGGGCGCGCATCCGTCGCCAGTAGGGAGGTACCGCCGGCAGATTGTCGATGCGGATGCATTCGTCCACGAACTCCTCCGAAGAGGAAACCCTCGACAACACGACGTTCGTCTTGCGCTCGTAACCGATCGTCGTCGAGAGGCGGCTGCCGATGTTCCCGCCGCATAGCGATCCGGAGACGTGGGTGGGCCACACCTCGACGTGGTCCGGCAGGCGCCACAAGATCTTTTCCTGGATGGTGTGACAGAACTCTCGCGCCGCCTCCCGCGCTTGTTCGGTCCCTCCGAGAAGGTCGGGGCGAGCCAGGTCACCAACCAGCAGGGCCCCTCCGGACAACATGAGTGCGGGCTCGTCCCCCGCCGTTCGGTCGTAAACGAGCAGGCTGACGTGCTCGGGGGTGTGGCCGGGCGTGTGAACGAACTCGAACCCCACGTCCCCTATCTCGATGATCTCGCCATCCTTTACCTGCCGGTGTTGGTAACCGAGGCCGGCGTCGGCGTATCCCAGCAGCTCGACACGCTGCCGCGCCCCCAACTCGCACAATCCGGTGAGGTAGTCGTTATGACCGTGGGTGTCGATCGCATAGGCGATCCGCAAACCCTCTTTGCGCCCCGCTTCGAAGTAGTCCTCCACGTCGCGTCGAGGATCCAGCACCAGGGCCTGACCCGTTGCTTCGTCGCCGACCAGATAGGACGCATGTCCCAGGCTCTCCAGATAGAACTGTTTGAAGAACATCAGCGCGACTGGGCTTTCATCTCTTCGATCATCGCTTCGAGACCGGCTGAGTAATCCACCTGGTAGTCCTCCTGGCCCTCCAGAGAACGGAGAGCCGGCGGAAGCTTCGTGAGCGAGTCGCGGCACAGCGACTGGGCCTCGGATAAGGAGGGAGGCGGACCGAGCCTCCGACCATCGCGCATGACCCTCTTCAGCAACGACCGCCCCTCGACCTCTTCGCTCTCGAGAGCGATCACATCCCGTTGATAGTGCCCCTCCGCCTCGACGCGGTAGACCTGCTTGCGGCCCGGAAGGGTGGCTTTACCCGCCGACAACTTGATCTTGGGGCCCCGATCGTCCGCTACGAGTTTGTACACGCCCCCCAGCGTAGGAGCATCGGCGCTCGTGCCCAACTGAGTTCCAACACCGAACGAATCGACGGGAACGTCATCATCCAGCAGGTCCTTGATCCTGTATTCGTCGAGGTCCCCCGACAGGATGATCCCCGTGTCCTCGAGGCCCGCCTCATCGAGGATCTTGCGGACCGAACGCGCCCGGGGGGCCAGGTCCCCGGAGTCGATTCGAACGCCGCGCAACCTCATGCCTTGGTCCCGCAGGTCGTTGGCTACACGCGCAGCGCGGCGCGCACCCTCCTCGATGTCGAACGTATCGATCAACAACACCGCAGCCTCGGGGAAATCCTGCATATAGGCACGGAAGGCCGCTTCCTCGTCTTCGAATGCCATAACGTAAGAGTGGGCCATCGTTCCGCTTACCGGAAGACCGTAAAACTTTCCTGCCAGAACGTTCGAGGTGCCCGTTGCCCCACCCACGAAAGCGGCCCGCGCCGCCTTCAAGGCTGCATCCGCGGCATGATCGCGGCGCAAGGAGAAGTCGACGAACGAACGGTCGCGGCAGGCGATCGCCACGCGAGCCGCCTTCGAGGCAACCATCGTCTGGAAAGTGATGCAGTTGATCAGGAACGGCTCGAGAAGTTGAGCTTCGATGAGAGGAGCGGTCACGCGCAGGAATGGCTCGCGCTCGAAGACGACCTCGCCCTCAGGTATTGCCCATACGTCGCCGGTGAAGCTGAGCTCGGACAGATATGTCAGGAAATCCTCGGAGAAGAGGCTCAGCGACCGCAGGTAGTCGATCGAATCGCTCTCGAACGTGAGGTTCTCGATGTACTGAAGAGCTTGCTCCAGCCCACACGCGATCATGAAGTTCCTTCGCGGAGGCAGTTCGCGCACGAAGAGGTCGAAGGTTGCTCGACCGCTCATCCCATGGCCGTGATAGCTGGCGGCCATCGTCAACTCATACAGGTCGGTAAGGAGCGCTGCGTTCGAGTCGTCCACCCAGCTCATCGGAGTCGGGCCCCCGCCGTCTCGACGGCTCTGAGCGCACGCTCGCCGTCTCCTCTTTCGAGGTCGACGGCCCGGATCCCATCCCGCAGAAGGATCGTCTCGAAACCCAACTTCAGGGCATCCAAGGCGGTCTCCTTGACGCAGTAATCGGTTGCCAGCCCCAGGATCACCACCCGTCGGACCGAACGCTTCCGAAGAAGGTCGACCAAGGGGGTCGGGGCATCATCCCCCGTGGCGGTATCTCTGGCCGTGAACCCGGAGTAACCGTCCTCTCCTCGGGTGCCCTTGCGAACGATCTCGCCTTTGACCTCGAGGTCGGGGTGAAACTCCGCGCCCCATGTGCCACCGACACAGTGAACCGGCCAGGCACCGCCGCCCACGTCAAAGTGTGGCGTGGCCTCGGGGTGCCAGTCCTGCGTGTAGACGACGACGGCCCCTTGCGCCAGCGCGCTCTCGATCTCGCGATTCGCCATCGGGATGACGCGCTCGCCCCCCGCCACGTAGAGACTGCCGGCCGGATCTGCGAAATCATTCTGGACGTCGACGACCACCAGCGCCGTCCCTTCGTCGTACTCCACCATGGCTCGACTCCCGCCCGAAACCCTGCGAGTTGCGTTCGCCCTCAGTTTTCCACGGGATGAACTTTCAGGCGCCGCGAAAAGACGTAAGGCGGCCGATCTTCGAGGGTCACGGCGAGATATAGCGGGTGGCTGCGCGATCTCGAGGGTGGCGGAGCGATCTCGCAAGGTCTGGTCCCTAGCGGTCGGCGTACTGGGCCTTGATCGCGACCACGGAGTCAAACGAGCTCAAGAAGAGGTCCAGGAGGTCGGGGTCGAAGTGCGTTCCCCGGCCCTCTCGGAGGACATCGAGTGCCTTGCCCAGCGGCATCGCCCTCTTGTACACCCGGTCCGATGTCAGAGCGTCGAAGACATCTGCTATCGCGGCGATGCGGCCTTCGATCGGGATCTCTTCTCCGGCGAGGCCGCGCGGGTAGCCGGAACCATCGAACTTCTCGTGATGCGTGAGAGCGACCGTGGAGGCAACGTTCAACAGATTGGACTTGGAACCGACGAGGATCCGGTAACCGATGTCGCAATGCCTTTCGATCACAACGCGCTCGTCCGGCGTAAGGGGGCCGGGCTTCAAGAGGATCTGGTCGGGGATACCGATCTTGCCGACGTCGTGCATCTGGCTCGCCAGCCGGAGGATCTCGACCCGTTCCGAATCCTCGTCCATCGTGCCGGCGAGCAGGCCGCAGTAGCGACTCATGCGCTCGATGTGTCGACCGGTTTCGTCGTCTCTGAACTCGGCCGCGATCGACAGTTTCTGGATCGTCTCCTCGCGCGATAGCCGTAGTTCCTTCTCGGCATTCTCGAGTTGAGCGATGGCATTCCACAGCTCACTGGTCCGATCCTTCACCATCTGCTCCAGGCGAACGCGGTGATTGCGATTCTCTATCTCGAGTGAGCGGCGACGGAGGGCGTTCGCAACATTGATCAGCACCTCGTTTGGCTCGAACGGCTTGATGATGTAGCCGTACGCGCCCATTTCGAGTGCGGCATCGGCTAGTTTGGCGTCATCCAGCCCGGTGATCATCACTGTGGCGATGTCCGGGTATTCGGCAGTGATCTGCATGATCAGATCCAACCCGGAGACGCCCGGCATGTTCATGTCCGTAAGGACGATCGCGAAAGGCTTGTCACGCAACAGCTTTCGAGCCTCGTCTGCGTCCGCCGCGGTCATGCAGTCGTAGCCGTTGCGATCCAATAGGCGCCGCAGGACCTTTCG
>JACCXF010000258.1 GCA_013697295.1 Actinomycetota bacterium
ACTCGAGGGTGGCGAGGCGCTCGATCTCCTCGATGTCCGTGAGCCGGACGAGGTCGCAAACGGCGTCGTCCCAAACGCCTCGGTCTTGGGGAGGGCCCACTTCGAGAGCCGGGTTGAGGACGTTCTACCCGACAAGAATCGGGACATCGTCGTCTATTGCGCCAGCGGAGTGCGCAGCGTCTTCGCAGCGAAGACGCTTAGAGATCTGGGCTATAGCAACGTGTCCTCGATGGCCGGCGGATTCAACCGCTGGAGGGACCTCGGGCTGGACTACCGCATTCCCAAAGTTCTCGACGCCGCGCAACGCGACCGCTACTCGCGCCATCTCGTACTCCCCGAAGTGGGAGAAGAGGGCCAGATAAAGATGCTCGAGTCCAAGGTGCTGTGCATTGGAGCCGGGGGCCTTGGCTCTCCGGCCCTTTTGTATCTCGCCGCCGCCGGTGTCGGCACGATCGGAATCGTCGACTCGGACACGGTCGAGGCGAGCAACCTCCAGAGGCAGATCATCCACAATACGGAGACCGTCGGGACGCCCAAGGTGGAGTCTGCGGCAAAGACGATCAATAAGCTCAATCCGGACGTGGCCGTCAACATCCACGACTTCCGCCTCGACGAGACCAACGCGCAGGACCTCATCGCGAGCTACGATCTAGTCGTCGACGGTTGCGATAACTTCGAGACCCGATATCTAGTGAACGATGCTGCGGTTGCACTTCGCAAGCCGGTCGTTCACGGCTCGATCTTTCGCTTCGAGGGCATGGTTTCGACCTTCATCCCCTTCGAGGGTCCGTGCTATCGCTGCCTCTATCCGGAAGCTCCTCCTGCCGAGCTTGCCCCCACCTGAGGCGAAGCTGGTGTCCTGGGCGTGCTCCCGGGAATCGTGGGAAGCCTCCAAGCAAACGAGGCGCTGAAGATGATCGCGGGCTACGGTCGGCCGCTCGTCGGACGGCTGCTGACCTTCGACGCGCAGAGCACCCGATTTGCCGAGGTGAATGTGCGCCGCGACCCCCAATGCCCCACTTGCGGTGAGTCGTCAGAGCTTCGCTCTCGAGACGACGCCGCGGGGGCCCGTTCCTCCGCCGCCTAGAGCACCCGGCGCCTATACGGACCCAAGGCAATGAAGATCGTCGTCTTAGCGGATACACACACGCGGGGGCCGTCGCGTTCCTTGCCTTCCGGAGCGTGGCCCTACATCGAGGTCGCCGACCACATCTTGCACGGGGGCGATGTCTGTGATCCGCAGCTCCTCGACGAGCTCGAGGCGTTCGCCCCAGTCACGGCCGTGATGGGTAACTGCGACGCTCTTGACGTTAAGCACTGGGGCGCTCTTCCCGAAACGGTCCTCGATCTGGAGGGTGTGACGATCGCGATGGTGCACGACTCGGGACCCAAGAAAGGGCGCGCCAGACGCCTCACCGAGCGCTTTCCGAGCGCCATGGTGATCGTCTTCGCCCACTCCCACATGCCCGTCAATGAGATGGCCGGCCCGACCTTGCTGTTCAATCCCGGAAGCCCGACCTGGAAGCGTATGGCCCCTTATCCCTCGCTCGGCATCTTGTACGTCGAGGATGGCCGCGTCGAGGCGGACATCATCCCCGTCTGAGACGCACCCGGCGGTCATTCGCCGAGAACTCGCTCCATCCACGCGAACGGATCTTTGATCTCCTCAATGAGAGGCAGGTTGTCGGGTGCCGCCCACAGCCTATTGAGAGCGGGGACGCCCTTCAGCTGCGCTATCGCCGCACAATAGGTTGAGCCCGAGGTCTCGAGCTCTCGATCCAACGCGATCCCCAGGAAGTTCGACAGCATTTTCTCTGACTGCGAGGGTGACATTGCGGCGCGGGTCATGCCCTCGTCGATACGTGTCGTGTCGCCCGCGATCTCCGGCATGACCGCCCTTGCTGCGTGGCCCGCGTAACCTTCGAAAGCGGCAAGGAGGGCTCGCAGCCGATCGAGCGCTTTGCGATGGCGCTCGGTGGGAGCAATGGGAAGAGCGCCAGCATCACCGAAACTCTCCTGGAGAGCTTCGGGGCCCTTTGTCTGGAGCTCCATCAGCCTGCGCTCGAGGTCCGCCGTATCGATCTCCATGGCGTCGACGACTTCCGAGAGCAGACTGCGAAGGTAACGATCGAACCACGGAACCGTCGTCACGACGAGGTGACGTGCGGTGTCACGCACGGCCACCCATCGCCGGAAGGTCTCGATCTCGAACCCGTAGTCGCTCGCGAGCTTATCCACGTTGGGAGTGACGAAAAAGAGCTGGGTGTCGTCGTCTCGGGGGATCGGCCAGTCGTAACGCCCCACCGACTCGGTGGCGAGATGACCGACCAGGGTCCCCATCTGGATGCCGAGTAGAAGGGGGGCGATCTGTCCGAGGGCGCTCGTCATGGCGCTTGTCTCACTCTCCTCCCCCCGCCCTAGGCCCCCGAGCTCTCCCGTGAGCCGGGTAGCAAGACGTTCGAGGAGCCATTTCCACGACTTCAAGCTGTCCTGGACCCACCAGGCCCTGCCCACGACCTTGCCGAGCACGGGCTCGTCGAGCTGCCGGCGCGTGTAACCCACCAGAAGCC
>JACCXF010000263.1 GCA_013697295.1 Actinomycetota bacterium
AGCGTGCGCACGATCGCCCAAGAGTCCTCGCACTGTGACTTCAACCGAGTTGAGTTCCTCGCCCATCATCGACTTCACCGGGTAACGCCACAGGGAAGCAATGGAACCGACGGGCGTGGCCATGGCTGCCTCCTCTCCTCCCCGCCACATCGCATCACCCCTTCTTCGGGCCGTCAAGTGCAATCAGGCTGTCGGGGCAGTTACGACGCATCGGCCGAACATCCAGTGGAGACGAGCGGACTCGAACCGCCGACCCCCTGCTTGCAAAGCACGCTCGCAGCAAGCCGGTGACCTGCGGCTTCGCGAAACGAGCACGCTAAGCCCGTGACTCCGGGGCAGCTGATGGTGCCGGAGAGACGGCGTAGAACGCTGAGACGGTACACATCGGGTACACCGGCGAGGCCCTTACGGCTCCGATCCTGAGACCAGTCGCTGTGCCGACTCCGCCACGAGATCCGGCGGTCGCTCTGGCTGGAGGATCCCGTCTATCGTCGGTCTCATATCCGCGTTCCTCCTCGGCGCGAATCCGGCCCTGCCTTCGCGAAATCACGTCGAGCCACTCCTCCGCGACTCGTGCGCGCTCCGCCGCGGCCTCCCGGACGTGACGGAGCGATTTTCTCTCTTCCGCCAGGCGCTTCTTCTTATCACTCACGACATCGGCAGCCTCACGTGCGAGCTGAGTCGCGTCAATGGGTCGGTACGATGCACTTCGGTGTGACGATGTTCTCGGACCTCCTACGGACGGGACGAGAGCGGTCGGTATGCTCCGCTTCGACGCACCGGACAAGGAGACTGGCGTGGTCCAGAGGACTCGCACGGGTGCAGGGTGTTGTCCTGACGGCGTTCCGATGGCTGCTCACCCGCCCGATCGCCATCGACTAAGACCACTCCTCCGAAGGATGCGCGTCCGGAGCGTTTTGCGATTCCATGGGACTCGAAGGGCGCAAGATTGTGACGACGACTGTATAGGAGCGATGCCTAGGTCCTTCGTGTGACGGGATAGGAGATAGGGCCACGGCAAACGCCGCCCCCTCGCCGGACCTGATGTGGGCTACCGAGAGGCTCGACTAGCCTCTCATCGATCACGTAGACGATTTCAGGTCTTGGACGAGCGTCTGCAAGGTGCAGAACTGGCCGGGGCGTCCAACGAGCCTATGTACGACGAGGCACCGACGACGGGTACGTGTTCGACCTGTGCCTCAACCGAGACGGACTGCATGCCGAAGAGCAAACCGGCTTCTGCGATAACTGAGGGGAGATGAAAAGTGAAGACTCTGGCGGTGGTTGCGATGGTCATCGTCGCCGGAATCGCGGGCTTCGTGATCCGCGGAATGACCGAATCAGTCGAGCTTGAACGCCGGGCCCGGGAAGGGGAGATCGACGCGTGCCAGCAGTTCAACCTTGCGATCAAGCCCCAGGAACCGGCGACCGGCGGCTTCCCTGCTCCGAACCCGGACCGAGTAGTCGCAACCGGCATCTTGCTGGCATACGACGCGGCACACGACAGCCCGGGACCTGTCCTGGGCGAACTAAATCAACTGGTTACCTATAGCGTCACCGCGGCGTGGGACCAGGACGCTGACGCGCTCGCGCAGGCGACTGAGGAACGCATCAACTCTCTGGCCAAGCTCATCGACTTGTGCGAGAAGTATGGACTGCCTGAATACGTCAGCAGCTAGGTAGGAGCGAGATGGCACCGGATCGGCGAAGGGACCAGATACGCAGGCTCATGCAGGTGCCCATTCATGCCCGGTGGCGTGCTCTCTCCGTGGAGACGGCGGGACTCGAACCCGCGACTTCCTGCTTGCAAAGCACGCCCTGTGCAACGCGGTGACCTGCGGGTTTGCGAGAAGCCGAGGTCATGGGGATGAAGCCAGGGTGCCCAAGAGCATCGGATAGCGCCGAGAGAACGCCGAGACGGTACACATCGGGTACATGGAGGCCACTTCATCGCGCACCGCATCTAGTCGCGGCGACTCGTTCACGTTGGAGGACGCCGGTTGGCCTCCCTCTCGTGTGTTGCTGTGACCGAACGCCCGACGAGCTGGGAGTGAAGGGTCCCGCGAACGGAATCCGCCTTACTCGAACGTCGCGATGATGGGGGCGTGGTCGCTGTACTCGCGCCAGTCGGGAGGAGACAGGGCCTCGCAGGTCTTCAGTCGAGTGACCAGATCCCTCGATGCGAACAGGTAATCGGTCTGGATGGGAGCTTTTCCACGACCGAGCCGCGTCCATGTGTGTTCGCATCGCTCACCGAGGCCGCAGGTGCAGCCGGCTAGGGGTCCGGGCTCTCGCTTCTCTCTCAGCAAATCCACTAGCCCGAGAGCCTCGAATCGATCCAGGACACCCTGATCCCGACGACGCAGCGACGGCTCTCTCCAGGCTGTCGTCGTGTTCAGGTCTCCACCCACAACGACGCGACCACGGAAGTCCGAGTCGGTGAGTAGCGGGGTGAGGTCGGAGAGCGATCGGTGGACCGAAGCGTCGCTTAGTTCATCCAGCAATCCGTAAAGAGACACGCACGTGACACTACCGATGCCCTGAGCCGTCACCGAGCCAGCGATCCACACGCCAGGTTTCGACGGTCTGAAGGGAATCTCGGGCCTCCGGTCGAACATTCCCCTGGCGCGAGGTTCAACGGCGTCGATTGTGCCTTCAAACGAGGCTATGACACTCGACCAAGCACGAGGCATCAGCTCGCCGCTCGCTAGCCGATTGAGCCCCTCCGTTCCCGATGCGCTGTATGCGCTGACGAATGGCGTAGGCGGTGGGACGGTCGCTTCGTTCAGGAGAGCCACGTCGATATGTCGATCGCGCATCAGGCTTTGGAGACGTGCCCAGTTCCTCGCAACGTCCCGCTCTGGTGGCGAACCCAATGCCATGTTCCACACAGCGACAGTCCACATAGCCAGATGCTATTGCTACCAGCCGCACCCGGCGGTCTTCCGGGTACACGCGCTGATCTGGCTCATCGGCGTCCGCGCTTCTTGCCTGTCCCAGGCGCACCGCCCGAGACCACACCCGTGATCTTGGTTGGTTGCGCCTTCGCGCCCTTCGTGCCCATCAGCCCGGATGCCGCATGGTCGTACTTCGTGTGCGTCTTCCGGCAAGTGCGCAGGTCAACGTACTTGCCATGCGGGCAGGGCTTGTCTGCACGTTCCTTGCCCGCGCCGCCCTTGCCACTCCCGCGCTTCGAGACGAACGCGGATTGCCACTCGCCGGCCATTCGACTCCTAGGTTGTGTCCGTTGAGGATCCAGGCCAAATGCGTGCCAGCCCTTGACCGTTCTAGCAGTTTACCGAGGAGACCCGCACTACCGCCCTCGCCCTAGGTAACCGACGAGCCTGCATGTGTCTCGCCGGTGCGCGTGGTACGACACGAACCCAAGCCGGTCGATCGACTGCGACCCATCGGCCAGACCGTAGCCGACTGCATCGCCTTTCCAAGCCTCCGAGTTAGGTTCGTCGTTGGCCATCTGGCTCCCGTAAGTAAGACTCACCTGCATCCGCTTAGCAGGAGGCGAGGCAAGGTGCTCGATTCCGAGTGGGCCCGTTCGTGGGAGTACGCAAGATGCACGGTCCAGCTTCAAGATGATTCAGAGACGGGTGGGGCTGAAGCTCTCTTCGACCAGGCACTCTCAAACGGCTTGGCAGCAATCGTCGCCAAGGAGTGGCCAGGCCACGAAGTTCGCAGGGACGGAAAGATGAAATCAGCCAACGATCTGCTTGACGTGATTGTTTCCGAACTCCCCGAGGTCACCCCTGGCGTTCAGGCACTCGCGTTCGAGGACGGAGAAGACGAAGGCACGATCCAAGTCGCGACCGGCCTACTTCGACAGGCGATAGGCACTACCCAACCCATCAGGCACGCCCGACCCAGCCAGGGGAGCCGACTTCAGCCGATCCACGTCGAAGCGTTGGTCGCACTCGATGACCATCCAGCCCTTCGACGATTGCGCGATGAGCACTTCGACGAATACTGGAAACAGGAGACCCACAACGATCGACACGCTCAGGTGAGAGCAGCCTGGTACGTGGAACAGCTTCGGGCGACCCGAGAGGAATGGGACCGCCGTCGTACCGACGACTACCTGGATCAGTTCCTGCCGGCGGACCCGAAGGACAGGTACGGGGGCCTGGGGACGGCATCATGCCCAGTCTGCGAACAGGACGCCCTCGTCGTAACTAGGTTCGACGACTTTGGAGCGGGCGTAGGGGCTGGGACCTGCTGCGTGTGCGGATACACGCGCACCGAGTTCATGGCCAACGACGAGGCAGAGACGCGGAGAATGATCGGCTACTAGGCCTTGTTTGGGAGTCGGCCGGATCGAATGGACGGCTCCCTCACGAGAAGAGCAGGTCTGCGAGCTCCGCCGATCGAACCTCCTCGCAGTTGCTTCCTCCAACACGGATCCGATCGCCACCCTTCGTTTCCTGGTGCCGGAGGACCACACCTGTGGCATCCACTTCTGCACCATCGGAAGGTCGCCTCTGGCATCGATGCCACAAGTACGTCCGCCCGAGGGTGCAGTCTGGCTGCACCCAGTAGCGGATCCAGACGAGGCATCCCCGTTCGTGATTCCAGAGCTTCGGGTTCAACTTCACGGGGTTGTTGTTTCCCCGAAGGGTCGCCTTCAACTGAACGGAAGTCGTGAGGACGTGGCCCGCGTCTTCATCGATAGCTTGGATCGCTAGGTCGAAGCCGGTTGCATCTACCTCAGAATGAGCCACCATCGCCGGACGACCTCGCCGGATCCACAGCTCTTCCAGGACATCGGCGAGGAACACGTGCTCCATGAACCGCTCGACCACGTGCGAGTTCCGCGATGAGTCCAATCTCAGTCGATCGGTAATCGCTTGCGGACTGCAAGGAGGGTCCTGCACTCCGCCCGAGTCCATGCTCACCCCGATGACACTAGCCCCGGCCATCCTCCCGCGGGGCGAACAGGGAGCTTCTTGATTGGACCTCCACCAGATCCGTCTAAAGCGAGCCCCTAGGTGCTCCGATGGGTGGTAAGTTCATGGTAAATAGCGGTGAGAGGACGGGGTGAGCGTGTTCAATCTCGACGAAGTTCAGAGCTATCACCTGGATCGTGCCCCGCTTGTGCAGGCGATCATGCAGGTCCAGTTCCCCCTGGTCGCGCATCTCCAGACGTACGAGGGGATAGCTCCGATTCAGGATGCACTCGGTGACCTCTTCCCGTTCATGCAGCGTCAGGATGTTCAGGCTCTGTCGATTTCGGTCGGTCCGGCCGGTGTGTCCCACGAAACTCCGGCTCCAACCTTGGTCTGGGAGCTGTCGGACGAAGCCGGCTTTCGCCTCGCCATCGCTCCGGGAGTTGCAACACTGTCCGTGGGGAGCGCGTACGACGGGATCGAGGACTTCGTTCGGCGGTTCGATCGGGTCCTCCACGTACTCGGCGAGGTCAAGGGGCTTCGCAGATGCGACCGGATAGGGGTCCGCTACGTGAGCGTCGCCACGCCGCCCCCAGGCGACGAGGAGTTCTGGCTGCGTTGTTTCCGGCCTGAGTTCATCGGCTGGGTCGCCTCGGGCATCCTTGCGGAGGAGACACAGCTAGTCAGTGCCGTAACACAGGTCAGCGTGGTAGCGCCTGCCTCCGGTCCTCTTGAAGAGGCCGCCGGTGACGTTCAGGGCTTGCTCCGTCACGGATTCGTTCCCGCCGGGTCAACGATCCCGGGCTTGGCGATCGAACCCCTTACACACGATGCGTACGTCTTGGACCTTGATGTCTTTGTTGCGACGCCGCAGACGTTCGATCCGTCGCGCATCAGGCGTCAGGCGCTCGCACTCCACAGTCAGCTCGACCGGCTGTTTAGGTGGACACTCACACCTGAGGGGGCGAGCTACTTCGGCCTAAGGGAAGGGGACGCCGCATGAAGACCGCGTTTGGGGATCCGTTCGGTACCACCCTGTACAACCCGACCGGACTTCTGGATCGCCTCCAGCAGGCCGAACCCGCCAATCCCTTCGCCGTGTGGATCTCGTTGGCGATGCCGAAGCGTCGAGCCCTTCCGGAGCACCAACGGCTCGTGCAAGCCATCGAGTCAACGACTGGATGGTCGGATCGGCGGCTTGCGTCGATCCTGGGTGTGTCGCATCCCACGATCAGCAAGCTCCGACACCGAAGTTCAGTCCGTGCGGGATCTCGCACTGGTCTTCTCCCGCGACTCCTCGACGTGCACGAGGTCGTGGCCCGTGTCTCACTTCTTGCGGCCGGCGATCCAGTTGCAACCGATCGGGCCTTGACCACTCCCGTCCGAGGTCGCCGAGGCATCGACTACCTCGCCGAGGGAAGCCGGGCGAGGGCGTATCTGGCGGCAGTGGATGTTCTCAACCCTCGGACTGAAACCCGACCCGAGGGCGAGTTCCCAGCCTCCGCCGGGAGGGCGACGACGCCTCTCTTCGATGAGGATGACTAGAAACGGCAAGCCTCTACGACGTTGGATGGCGGCAAGGAAGCGTGCTTCGCGGCTCGCTATCAACGAGCGTGTTCGTGTCCGGCGGCGGAGATGACGGGATCGAGCGCGTCGATGACCTCCATGACCTGTGGGTCGTGGCAACCCAGGACTGCGATCTAGACCGCCACTCCACCGATGACGACCGGGCCGAAGTCGAGCTCCGACCCGTGTACGAGGACGGCACTCCGTCCGATTGGGGAATCCGGTCCCGGAAGCTCCGTCTCACGGGGGGTCAGTTCGTCGCCGCTCAGAGCCCGCGTGTCATGATCTCGGCCGCTGCGCTGGACACCTTTCGCGGTGGGAGAGAGCCTCCCCTCCCGGATGGGCGTGCGAAAGCCCTGAAGCGTTGGTTGGGCCTTCGCTACGACCGGCCCGCTGTCCCGAACGAGCTCGTCGCTCTCGGTCGCACCATCAGCGCGGCGCTTCGCGAAGTAGGTAGCCGGCCGGAGGCCGCCGATGTCCACGATGTGTTAATGCAGTTCGACGAAGGAACAGACCCTCCTCGATTCGCCCTGTTTGCCGTGGTGGAGGACGCCGCCGACAAGGAAGGGGTGCGGGCTTGGCTCGTGGAGGGTTCCCTTCGCGTACCAGCAGAGATCGGCGTCGGATACAGGTTCGAGGCGATCACTCGGGACGAGGCATCGCTCGCTCTCCTTGACGATTCCTACTCCGCCGATACGTCAGACGTGACGTGGCACGGCGAGCAGCCTGAGGGCGCGGAGTGACTCACGTTATGAACCCTCTTGTTCTCTGCGACGACGCTCCCGGTCCTCCTGCATATGGCCTCATCAGTCGTTCGGTGTTAACCGGCGGCGACATTCAGCAGGAAGTTCCTCGTGCACCGGCGGGGGTACAGTTCGGCAACGGATGAAGAAGGAGTCTTCATGCCAGCAACGGCGGGGCCTTGGAAGCTCTCAAGGATGGGCACCGAACTTTGGGTCGTCGGCCCATCGGGCGAGGAAGTAGCCAAGGTGCTGACAACCCTTGGACACGATGACGACGCCCACCTGATCAGGGCTGCACCCGAGCTGCTTGACGCTCTTCGGTCGGTCCAGCACGACTCGGGGGCGTTGTCGCCGGCGACGGTGACAGCCGTGGAAGCGGCCATCGAAGCAGCTGCTCCGCCCCCTAAGGAGCGATGACGCACTCATGCCCCCGCTCGTGCAGATTCTCGCCACGAAGCCCCATCGGTGGGTTGGGTACATCGAGGTGCCTCTCGACGGCCCCGCGCTCCAGCTCTGGAAGGATCTCGCCAGTAGAGTCGATACCTCCTCTTCCCTGATGCGACTGTGTACCGCTGGATGTTCGCCACCTGGGCCACCCTCTCTGAACGGACGGATCTCTTGGTTCAGGTACTGGTCGAAACGAGCGTTTGACCGGAAGGCATTGACCAGGGTCACGTCCGCTGTTACAGCTACGGTACACGGAGGCACTGACGCAGATTCCAAAGCGGTATCGTCGAATCCGCGCAGGCCGCTGACCAGGCAACTTCTCGGTGGAGACGAGCGGACTCGAACCGCCGACCCCCTGCTTGCAAAGCACGGCTTGGGCGACTCTCTGACCAGCGGTTTTGCCTCTTCCGCAGGCCATGGGCATGACTCGGGGGAGGTCGAGAAACGCAAGGTCCGCCCATAGAGGTCTGACCCGGTACACATTTGGTACACGGCCGGTACATGGCTCTGGGCCTCGACGGGTCTGCAAGGTTCGGACCCGCCATCCTTAGAATCCTGGCGTCCACCAACGCGGGAGCGCCTTTGGCCGGTGACGTCATCGGGCGCGAGTCCGAGCTCGCGACCCTCCATCGCTTCCTGGACTCGATCCCGACCGGGCCGAGCGCCTTGCTCCTGTCGGGTGATCCCGGCATCGGGAAGACCACCGTGTGGAAAGAGGG